>JADFXS010000202.1:0-906 GCA_015233515.1 Deltaproteobacteria bacterium
TTCCATCGGAGGCTGGATCAATTGGGCGCGCAGGTTTTTAAAGGCGAAAACCGCTTCGTGGACCGTGGCGTATTGATCCAGGATCGCGGCGGCTTCGGGCTTTTTCATCATGGTCAGGACCTTTTGCACCAAGGAATCGATCGCTTCTTTTTTCAGATTGTTCAAGCCGGCTAACAAGGTCAGGTTAGGGTTGGGTTGACGATTCTCGTCCATGACCACCGCAGGAGGGCCGGCGGCCCTATCCGGTATCCGCCCCTGGCCGCCAGGGGTGAGAACCTGGTAATAGCGTTTGAGGGTTTGAAGGCTTTGGAGCATCCGCTCAATTTCCGCCGCGGACCAGGGAGACACTTGCAGAGAGAGGGTACTGATTTTTAGGGACTCCAAAGTTTTGAAATCCCTGGTCAAACGTCCGGGCCACGAAGCAAGTTCCGGCCGGCCGCGATTGGCTATGGTTTGCATGGTGGACAGATCCAGCATCACGAAACCCAGCCAGATCACATAATCGTTCCGGTTGGTTTCCGAATCGAGATTGAAAGCGCCGGCGCCCCGGTATCTGATCCACAGACGGCCGTCTTGGTTGGGCGCCTTGGAGAGTTCGGTCAGAGTGTTCACCAAAGCGGTAACTTTTTGATTGCTAGTGGACTTGGCTTCAGGGTAACGGGCCTCGGCCAGGCAGAGAGCCAGTTGATTCACAGCTTCGGCCATGGCGCTTCGAATGGCATCCAGTTTTTTCTCTTCTTCGCCCAGAACTTCGGCCAGACCGGCTTTATAGCGGTTGGGGACAATGGCCGGCGTTTCTTCTATGCCGCCTAATAGCGCGTAAAGCTTTTGAGCCTCGGCATCCAGTACTGGTCCGTTATTGCTGTTGGACATTACCATTTATTATTCCTGGCAAATTTAATTTTT
>JADFXS010000202.1:969-1506 GCA_015233515.1 Deltaproteobacteria bacterium
TAGGAGGAAAGGATACCGCCCGACAGCATCATCTTTAAGCCCCCCGCGGCGAGTTGCGGAGAATCTTCGACATGAAAGGACCGGATTTACTCGCTAACCCCTTCGCAAGCAATGGGGTTAGCGCTCGCCTGCGCATTCAGGATATTTGTGGTTTGTCGAATTTCAAGCTGATATCCGCGGCCGGAGCCGAATGGGTCAGGGCGCCGATGGAAATCAGGTCCACTCCGGCGGCGGCAATCCCCGCCACATTTTCCAGGTTGACTCCGCCCGACGCTTCAAGCACGACTCGACCGGCAGCTTGCTGAACCGCCCGGGCCATCATGGCTGGAGTCATATTATCCAAAAGCACGGCGTCAGCCCCCGCCTTGATGGCTTCATCCAGCCCCATCAGGTCTTCCACTTCGACTTCGACTTTCAGGGTGTGCGGAGCACCTTGCTTGGCTAGGGATACCGCGGTGGTAATCGACCCGGCCGCCGCAATATGGTTGTCCTTGATCAGGATACCATCATATAACCCGAAGCGGTGGTTGGCTCCAC
>JADFXS010000202.1:1516-3567 GCA_015233515.1 Deltaproteobacteria bacterium
TTTTCCAAAGCCCTTTGCCCCGGAGAAGTTTTACGAGTGTCGATGATTCTGGCCCGATGCCCTTTGACCGCGGCGACAAACTTGGCGGTCAATGTGGCGACGCCCGAAAGGTGCATGAGGAAATTCAAGGCCACTCGTTCGGCAATGAGTATGGAAGTGGAGGCGCCGTCAAGAAAGACTAGGGTTTGACCCTTGGTCAAATGTTGACCATCGGTGGTTCGCGCCTGGAAAGAGACAGTCGGATCAACCATTTCAAAAGTGAGACGGGCCGCATCCAGACCGGCCACGACCAGGTCCTGCTTGGCCACTATTCGGGCCTGACTGCGAGTGGATGTGTTGATGGTCAGGGTCGTGGTCAGATCTCCGTGACCGATATCTTCCGCCAAGGCGATCTGCACGATCTTACGAACCGGAATAAGTTCCATCGAATTATTTCCTCATCTCTTCGACTCGGGTCAGATTCAATGACAGTTTTTCCCGTTTGGCGGTTAAGTCGGCCACCTTTTCTCGCGCCTTGGCGACCACGTCCGCCGGAGCTTTGGCTACAAAGCCCGAACTTTCCAGCTTTTTCATAACGCCCAAAATTTCCTTGTCGGCTTTATCGATTTCCTTTTGGAGACGTTTGGCTTCTCCTTCCAGATCGATGAGGCCTTTAAGCAAGACAAAAGCTTCTATATTGCCGGACACTCCGGCCGCCGCTCCTTTGGGTTTTTCACCAGGTTCGGTCACGGTCAGGGTTTTTCCTCGATACAGGGTTAGAATTAAATCCCGATGGTTTTCGATCAGTCGGCGAGCGGCTTCGTCATCGGTCATCATTATGGTATCCACCGGAAGAGATGGAGGAACATTCATCTCCCCGCGGATATTACGGATCACGGTCACCACACCTTGAATTAGGTCCATGTGGCGTTCAGCTTCGGAATCCGGTCGGCCATGGTTCATCGTCGGGAAAGGGGAAATCATGATGCTGCCCTTGGTCCCCGGTAACTTCCGCCATATTTCTTCGGTGACAAAAGGCATGATCGGGTGGAGCAGGCGAAGGATAACCGACAGGCTGTGGGCCAGAACTGCTTGCGTTTCCCGGCGGTCGGCCGCGTTCTCACCATACAGGACCGGTTTGATGAGTTCCAGATACCAGTCGCAGAACTCATGCCAGACAAAATGATATAGTTCACCCGCGGCCCGGTCAAAATAGTATCCGGTTAAATGGTCGATGGTATTTCGAGTTACCGCGGCCAGGCGGCTGAGTATCCAGGTATCGGCCAGGCGATGGGCCGGCGGTGGAGTCAATTCCTCGGTATATTGGAAGTCGTCCAGGTTCATCAAGGTAAAGCGGGCCGCGTTCCATAGCTTGTTGACAAAGTGACGATAGCCTTCGATCCGCTCGTCGGACAGACGTACGTCCCGGCCCTGAGCGGCCAAGGCGGTCAAAGTAAAACGGAAAGCGTCGGTGCCGTAGCGATCCACGACTTCCAAGGGGTCGATGACGTTTCCTTTGGATTTGGACATTTTTTGGCCTTCGGCATCCCGGACCAGGGCGTGGATATATACGTCCCGAAAAGGAACTTCACCCATAAAATGCAGGCCCATCATCATCATCCTGGCCACCCAGAAAAACAGGATGTCAAAACCGGTCACCAGGACGCTGGTCGGATAAAAGGCGGCCAGGTCAGGCGTGCGGTCCGGCCAGCCCAAAGTGGAAAACGGCCATAATGCCGACGAAAACCAAGTGTCCAGCACATCGGTTTCCTGCTCAAAATGACTGCCATGACAGGAAGGGCAGGTAGTCGGAGCCTGTCGAGCCACGATGATCTCCTGACAATCCTGACAATACCAGGCTGGAATCCGATGACCCCACCAAAGTTGCCTGGAGATGCACCAATCGCGGATGTTGTTCATCCACTCAAAATAGGTCTTTTCCCAAGTCTGGGGGATGATCCTGGTCCGTCCGTCTGCCACGGCCGCCGAGGCTTTCTCCGCCAGGGGTTTGATCTTGACAAACCATTGCCGGGAATAATTAGGTTCGACGATGGTCTTACATCGGTAGCAAT
>JADFXS010000202.1:3577-4761 GCA_015233515.1 Deltaproteobacteria bacterium
CATGACGGTATGGATCGACTTTTTCCAATAGTCCATCGGCCTTCAGATCGGCCAGAATGTTTTTCCGGCATTCAAAACGATCCTGACCCTGGTACGGTCCGGCTTCCTCGTTCATCAACCCGTTGTCATCGATGCATTTTATGGCCGGAAGATTATGTTGCCGGCCGATTTCGAAGTCGTTGGGATCGTGGGCCGGGGTAATTTTCAGAGACCCGGTACCGAATTCCATGTCCACGTATTTATCGCCGATGACCGGGGTTTTTCTTTTGAGAACCGGCAAGAGCACATGGCGGCCGATGTAATCTCGATATCTGGGATCATCCGGGTTCACCGCCACGGCGGTATCTCCCAGCAGGGTCTCCGGTCTGGTGGTGGCCACGGTCAGATGTCCGTCACCGTCCGCCAGGGGATAACGGATATAATATAGCTGGGAATCCACGTCTTCATGTTCCACTTCCAAGTCGGCCAAGGCGGTCAGGCAGCGCGGACACCAGTTGATAATATAGTTGCCGCGATAGATGAGCCCTTGTTCATACAACCGGACAAAGACTTCCCGCACCGCCTTGGATAATCCTTCATCCATGGTGAATCGTTCCCGGCTCCAGTCGCAGGAGGAACCGAGGCGTTTGAGCTGGTTGACGATATTGCCGCCGTACTGGGCTTTCCATTCCCACACGCGTTCGACGAACTTATCTCGACCCAAGTTTTCTCTCGAGGTTCCTTCTAAGGCTAATTGTCTTTCCACGACGTTCTGAGTGGCGATGCCGGCGTGATCCGTTCCCGGAACCCATAGAGTTTTCAGCCCCATCATACGCTGGAAGCGAATAAGGATATCCTGAAGAGTGTTGTTCAGGGCATGGCCCATATGCAGGTTACCGGTAACGTTGGGAGGAGGTATTACTATTGAGTAATGGGCCGCGGAAGTGTGATTCCGAGGTTGGAAATAACCACTTTTTTCCCATTGATCATACCAACGGTTTTCAACTTCTTGAGGTGAATAAGATTTATCTAAGTTGGTCATTATCAGGCTCCGTGAACATTGATACATAGCTTCTGTCTACTTTAACATAGCCCAAAGCCTAGTGGATCGCAAGACCGGACCGAGGCGCAAGACAACAATAGTTCATTGATCAATTATTTCCTGTGGTCTTGATCGCTGATTTCCGCCATAATGACGACGGAAT
>JADFXS010000202.1:4812-5491 GCA_015233515.1 Deltaproteobacteria bacterium
TCGGCTATGACCATGAATCTACAGGAAGTGGACCGGGTTGAAATATTGACTTTGCAAGATAATTATGTGGACTTGGTGGCCAGGGACGACAATGAGATCGTCAAACGAGCCGTTCCTTATAAAGAACAAAGATTTGAGATCAGCGTCTCGGCTGAACATGGTTTTTCGGCCCTGGTGACCGTTTTTCTCGGCGACCGGGCTCGCAGTGTGTTGTTTGATTTCGGGTTTTCCGAAAACGGGGCGGCCCAAAACGCCAAAGCCCTGAACCTGGACCTGACCTCGGTGGAGGCCTTGGTGCTATCCCACGGCCATATGGATCATATCGGCGGACTACTGGCGTTGGTTGAACTGACCGGGAAAAAAGGTCTTGATCTTTTCCTTCATCCGGCGGCGTTCCGTCAGCCGCGGTACATGAAAACCGTGGCCGGAATCAATGTAATTTTACCTTCTCTTTCTCGACACCAAATTCAGACTTCCGGAATCATGATCCGGGAAGCAAAAGCGCCGACCACCTTTTTAGATGGTCAACTTCTGTTCCTGGGAGAAGTCCCGCGAAAAACCGAATTCGAAAAAGGCGCCCCGTATTTTTTCCATGAGGAAGAGGGACAGGAACACCTGGATCTCCTGGAAGACGACACCGCCTTGGTGGCCAACATCCGCGGCCGCGGCCTTATGGTAC
>JADFXS010000015.1 GCA_015233515.1 Deltaproteobacteria bacterium
ATTGCATCTGCTCATACACCGTGTTGCCGGGAATATGGGGAACTCCGCCTGTAATAACGCGCCCGGGTTCACCGGCGTGTGTATCGACCGCATGGATTGTTCTTTTGAATCCCATAATCAACTCCTTTGGAGGCATCTATTTATCTTCCTGATGCTGAAAATACCCGAGTGGTAATTGTATTGTAAGTGTTTTCAGCAAGCCTTTTTTAACCTGGTCAGGCTTTAGGAGACTTCAGCCACCGCTTCGATTTCAAGTAAGGAATCCCACAGTTCCGGTCCGAAGGGCGCGTCTTTTGGACCGCTTTGAATAGGAAAGTTTTATGAAACTTACCGATTATGATAAAGCGCTCCTCAGCGGCGATCACGGCGAAGCCGCCCGCATCGGCATGAGGGTGCTGGTGGACATGGCCGAAAACATGGGCGCTGACGAAATGATCTCCATTTCCATGGTTCACGACGACAGCGCCTGGTTTGAGGGCTTGGCCGGCCTGGAATTCGCCGAGCACTTGTTGAAACTAGGCGGACGGTTCGTGGTGCCCACTTCACTGAACTCATGTCTGATGGATCTGGAAAAGTGGCAAACCCTGCGTTTCGATCCCGATCTGTACATCATCCACAAGCGCATTGAAGCCGCCCACACCGGCCTGGGCGCGGCCGGCTCCTGGACCTGTGCACCATACTTCGCCGGGTTCGTGCCTCGCTTCGGCGAGCAGGTGGCCTGGGCCGAATCCAACGCCACGGCCTATGTCAACTCGATCATCGGGGCTCGCACCGAGCGTTATGCCGGGCTGATGGATTTATGCGCCGCTCTCACCGGCCGGGTGCCCTACCTTGGCCTGCACAAGCCGGAGAACCGCCGGGCCACGGTGCTACTGAAACTGGAAGGCATTAAGGATGAATACTTCCAGGAAGACTCCATCTATGACTGCTTGGGCTACATCCACGGCGAAACCGTTGGCGACCGCATCGGAGCCATGGAAGGTTTGCCGCCATGGAGCAAAATAGACGGTCTGAAGCGCTTCAGCGCCACGGCCGCCTCCTCCGGCGGGGTCGGCCTATTTCACCTCATTGGCCTGACCCCGGAAGCCCATACTCGTGAAATGGCATTCCATGGTCAAAAACCGGCGGACGAGGTCGTGGTCACTCTGAAAACCCTCAGGGATGTTCAGGAACGGATCAGTCCCGGCCGGCCCCGGGAAATCAGTATGATCAATACCGGCTGCCCCCATCTGTCCTACGCCGAATGCGTGGAACTGCTGAAACTGTTTGCCGGCCGCCAGGTCAAGCGTGGCCTCGAGTTCTGGGCCTACACCAACCGCTCCAACAAGAAGCACATGATGGACTGCGGCCTATACGAAGCTCTGACCCGCTACGGGATAAAAATATACACTGACGGCTGCCCCATGGCCAGCCCCTGGCACAACTGGGATTTCAAGGGCCTGATGAGCAATTCCGGCAAATTCTGCACCTACTGCTATTCCTACAGCGGTATTCATCCGGTTCACGGCAGCCTTTCCGATTGCGTGGAAACCGCCGTCAGCGGCCAACTTACAAGGAGCTCCAAGCCATGGTCGTAATACCCGCCAAACCTATAGTCAAAGGTCAAGTCGAGGCCGATGTTCTTTTTTCCCGCAGTCCCATCAGCTTCATCGGCGGAGTCGACCCCCAGACCGGTGTCATCCGCGATCCGCTCAACGACTGCCAAGGAAAATCCATGGCCGACAAGATTTATGTCTTTCCCTTCGGCAAAGGCTCCAGCGGAGCCGGTCTGGTGCTGCTGGAACTGGCCCGGGTGGGCAAGGCTCCGGCGGCTCTGGTCAATCTGCGCACCGATTCGGTGGTCATGGCCGGTCCGTTGATCTGCCGCGAGTTTTATCGCAAGCTCATCACCGTGGTCAATGTCGACGAGACTGGTATGGATATGTTGGCCGCCGCCAAAAGAGTCAAAATCGACGCCGAGAGCAACTCCATCACCATCATCGAATGATTTTTTTCAACAACCCCGGACACAAAGGCATCGATCTTGTTCACTGTCAATAAACCGCGACGCATCAACCTTGACTCCAATTCTTACTCGCTTGAAATAGCGAAGAGGCAGAAAAACCCACTACGATTTGGCTGCGGAAAAAGACAGAGGGCCCGAGTAATTATGTTCAAGACAAATTTTATGTCAAATCACAATTTTAATTTATTTTCAGATAGTTATAAAAACAAATTTTAAATGCCTTAAAATCCCCCAGGGCTTAGCCCCGTGCCGGTTCAAGTCCGGCCCCGGGCACCAAATTAAAATCAATACATTATGCGATGTAATCTGTATTTTTCCTGGAAATCGAATTTCAGTGAAGCTCCCCGCAGCAAGCCGCGGGGATTTTTCGACATGTAAGGAATAAAATCTTTTTAGTCATCTGCCCGTTAACCCCGTAGCAAGCTATGAGAAAAGATATTGCTTGCATGTTCCAAGCGATCTACTCAAGGCGCCAAATCAGCGCTGGACCAACATCCATGTCGGTCCAGCATCAGGTTTATGGTTGGTTATGGTTGGGTAGAGTTAATGAAGCAGCCACCGCCGCCGCCGCCGCCATCTCCGCCGCCGCCGGAAGGGGTGACTGCAAAATTGGCGGTGATATTCTTATTGGCGGTGACGTTGGTCAGAGTTAAGGGATTATCCGATCCGGTATAATCTCCGGTCCATCCGGAGAAGTAGTAGCCGCTGCTGGCAACCGGTGTTACCGACGAACAGCTCCCGCCGGATGCCACCAGTTGATTCCCCTGCCCACTAATGGACCCACCCGAGCCCGCGGTAAAAATGACCGTATAATATCCTGACGGCGTCATGGCCGCCAGGGCGTTAACCAGTCCGGCGCCGGTGATGGTCAGGCCGCCGTTGGCGATGGCCGACGCGGTTGATTTGAGGATGGTTTGAGCGCTGGTCATGGTTAACGAGGCGTTCCTTTGCTTCAGAAGAGCGGTTACGGCCGCGGCGTGAGGCGCGGCCGCGGAGGTTCCGTAAAAGCGGTGATATCCGCCGCTGATTGAACCGAAGAAAGTATTACGTCCGCCATCGGTGGCGGCCATATCGGGTTTGGCTCTGGTTTGGGGAGAGGATAAGAGCGAGGCCGGCGTCGTTCCGGAAACCGGTCCATAGTAAAAAGTCGGATAACCACGGGAAGTATAACTTTCGGGCGATGTGGAATCATTGTAAGGCACGGCCGCGATACTGAGGGCTTCATTGGCGCCGGCATGCCCAAAGATAGGCACGCCAAAAGTATCGGTCGAGTTGGTGGAGTTATAGTTAGTTGAGGCCACCCCACCTGTCCGGATAGAGATGTATTTAACCCTCGGAGTAGCAGTCCCGGCACGGCGGGCGATAACCAGGTATACGGTTTGATTGGCGCCGGTACCATTTGTATAAGTGGTATATTCGTATGGCTGTTGGGTCCCGCTTCCGCCGGTGTTCACGTTAACGCTTTTGGCCAGTATAGCTCCGGCGGCATTAGTAATGTAAAGATCGAGGTTAGTGACCACGCCATACCAAGGCTCGTTCCATTGAAGAATTGGCCTTATATAGCCGCCGTTCGTCAATGTAAACGACATGTAAGTGGTAGTTCCGCCCCCGGTATTAAAGTTATGGCAATCAAGCATACCGGAGTTTCCGGTCACGGTTGGGCAGGCAGCCGGTCGATAGGCGGCGGCTTCATACGAGCTTATGATGTTTCCGCTATTATCGGTGGCCGTGCTGTTGCCGGCGGAAGTAAAGTAAACGGCCCCATTGGTGGTCACATCCTTGACCGCCACGGAAATCGGTCCGTCTTGAAAAAATGGTTCATTCGCATAGGAAACATCATCGACGATAATATCGCATGAGGCGGTATTTCTTAAAGCTCTGATTTGATCAGCAAAATCCAGATCTCCATTAAATGCGGTAGCGAAAGCCAGCTTGGCGCCCGGAGCCAGGTCGTGAACGATTTGGGCCATGGCTCGACCTTCATCCGCTCCGCCGCTGGGACCTTCGGCAATTACATTAACCGGGGTAGTATGTCCGCAAGGGTTGCTTGTTCCCGGTAGATCTCCAGTGGATACGTCCTGGCTGGCGCTGGTGGGGCTGGATAATAGTGCGTAGGAGTCAGACAATACCCCAACTCTCACGCCGGTCCCGTCGATATTATAAAAACTTCGCGCCTGGTCGGCTTTAAGCTGGCTGTCGCCTTCCGAAATTGTCGCGGTCGGACAACTACTGGCCTGCCGCTCCGGTTTAATTACTTCCTGGATATTGGCGACCGCCGCGATCATGGTCAAGTCAGCCAGACGATAGTCGGGCACATAGGCGGTCACTGTCTTATAGGGCTCGGAAACATGAACGATAGTCGCCTCCATGGCGGTCAGGGCCTGGAGATTGTCCGATGTGATTTCAGTCAGCCGAATATAAACCAGGATTTGGCCTTGGGAGTTGATCATCAGGATTTCGTTGGCGCCGCTATCACTAAAGCCTAAGGTTTGTTTCTCTGCCTGGCTGACGGATGGAACAGCCAGTGCTGCTAACCTGGCACTTAATTTTCCGTCCGGCTCTCCACTAGCTGCGGAAGCGTTTCCTATCCCACCCGTTAATCCGATACCAACCGCTAAAAACAAGACCACCAAGACGATTGGGAGGCAACGCCAAGACATATTGTTGCCGGAAAAAGCTTTCGTCCTTCTAAACATCTTTCTCTCCTTTTCGCTTTTACTAGTTACTGATCACCGACGTTCTGGTCGCTAACTTTCTCACATCACTCTATTGAGGAGTAATCGCACCACCGGAAGCACCCTGCTGCCGGTTGGTTACCGGTCTTATAGCCTTTTGAACGTTGAGAACGACAGGAAGAACGTTCAGCTTTTCCAACCGCTCCGGATTAACGTAAGCCGTCACCGTTAGATAGGTCTTGGAAACATGAACTATCGAGGCGACGATTTCCCGCAACGCCTGTATGGACGGCTCGGAAACGTCCTTAACCCGGATATAGACCAAAATTTGACCTTGATCGTTTTTTAAAGTTTCTTCCGAACTCTCGCCCATAGAGCCGGCTTTCTTATTGGGAGGGGCCTGCGACGAAGGAGCAATCGCGCCGCCGGCGTCACCTTCCCGCCGGTTGGTTTCCGGTTTTGGAGCCTTTTGAACATTGAGGACGACAGGAAGAGCGTTCAGCTTTTCCAAGCGCTCGGGACTAACATAGGCCGTCACGGTCAGATAGGTCTTGGAAACATGAACAATCGAGGCGACGATCTCCCGCAGCGCCTGTATGGACGGCTCGGAAACGTCCTTAACCCGGATATAGACCAGAATTTGGCCTTGATCGTTTTTTAGTGTTTCTTCTGAATTCTCGTTTAAAGCGCCGGCATTCTTATTGGGAGACGCCTGGGAGACCTGAACCGTATTTTCGGCCGGATTTGATTCTTTCACTAACGTCATTGGGGTTTCCTCTATCCCGGCCTGGCAAGCTTGATCCGTAAAAAAAAAGGTAGTTGTCAAGCAAAAGACAAATCCGGCCATCACCCATAAAAAGCGTGGAAACATACGGTATTTCCCGGCTTTTGATCCGCGGCTTCCCCTTGGGTATGTAAAGATCATAAGATCTCCTCCATAAAGTAACCCCTGAAATTTCGTCATGCGCCTTACGGTTTCCAGCAACGCTTTATCGTGATCGATATAGTCCTGTAAGCTCTTATGGAGTGAATTTTATCATTTCTGTCAAGATATGCAATAGCTCCGGGTTCGTTCACGGAAAATTAATATTGAGAATATGAGCCATTCAGCCAAGGCGCCAATATTAGAGTTAGACCAACAGATATGCCGGGTTTGTGGTTTGTCATGGTTGGATAGGGTTAATGAAGCTGCGTCAGGCGCCATCAACCTCGGCCCAAAGCCCGCGTTCGCCGGACCGACGTAATATGAGGGAGTAGCTTAGACGTATATAATCCGTTGCGGACGAAGCCGCGGGCGGCGAAGTCGCCATTGTGGATCGGACCGCCGGTTCATTGATTATCGTACAAGCCGCCAAAAGCATCTCAGCCACAGCATCAAGCCGCAGAGAGTGCGCTCGCTTGCATGTTCATACTCATCACTGGTTGTCTCGACCAGCAGTGTCATTCATGCTGGATAAAATTTCGTAATATCGCTTCAGAATATTAAAAATGCCGATAAGGATGGAGCCGAAAGACGAGGCCGGATTATCTTTCTAGCAATATTGGCAGCCTTTTAAGCTGGATACATTGTTCTTCCAAAACGTATTTGTTCATGCCGTCCGGAAAAGTGAAGTCCCGCGCGAAGGAAAAAAACGCCGATTCCAAAATCCGACACCGCCACTTGGAGAGAACTATGTAGATATCCTTAGCCCCGGCTTGACCCTGCAATCGGAAAGAAACACCGACCCCGGGGATGGTAGTGAGGGTGTTAATGAGCTTGGCATGACCGTCAGCCGGGTAAAGTTTCCGATAACTTCCCGCGCCTTCGGATTGGACAATGTACACGTATAGTGGTTCGAAGGGATCAATTTTAAATGCAAAAGTATCGCGATTGGAGAGCCGAAACTCGTTCGGAACTCTATCCACGGGATAAGTCTCTTCCCTACCGGTTGAATACCTCAACGAAAATAATGGTTGTGTTTCCAGGGGAGTATCAAAGTCTCGCGCAATACTTCGAAGGTGACTATTGAACGGGGCAATGGAACCGGCCAGGTGAAGATGCCGCCTCGCCAGGGAGTAATGCTCATTCTCCAAAAGATAAATTGCCAAGGAATGAGAAAATAAAGCATAAGTTAGATACAGGGCCGACACGGCCAAAACAGATAAGGCCTCCCAAAACCACGACCTTTTTTTCCGACCGAAAAGCGAGGAGTATACTTCATCTAATGTTTGAACCGGCTTGAGTTCTATTCCTTTTTGCTTCGCTTGTCGTTTCAGTTCTGGAGCTATTTCGGAACTGTTTTGTTGAGGATAAAAAACCAGGGACACTTCTTCGGGTGTCCTTTCAATAAGCATCAAGAGTTTTTCGTTGATCGCCTCGACTTTTTCAACCATGCCCTTCTCGGTATCGATAACCCCGGTGGCCCCTATTGTCTTCTTGCATTCTCTTCCCAACATCACGCACATGGAAGCAACGGCAAAAGCCAACGCTCCACTCCCGCCATAGATTCTTTTGGTGATGTCGGACTCAATTTGATAAAATAAAACGGAGTTGGGGATTCTTTCCCCTTTTTTCATGAGTAAATTATAGGTGGCTAGTGCCGCCCCATGAAATGATTTTTCGACTTCGACAGGAATGCTTCCGACAGAGACTATTTCTATCGGTTTTGTTCCTTTACCGGCCAGAGGATTCAGCAGGAGATATGTGATATCCTGGTCAAGAAGCAACAGAACCCGCATGCTAATTTTCCATTAACAAAAAAAGGACTAATCTTCGGTGATAGTGATCTTCTTCAAAACCAGGCTGCCGATGTCATCCACGATGGCCGCCACTTTGCCTTCTTCGCTGATCCGCCCCTGGAGGATTATTCTTTGACTGGCGTCTCGGACAGTGATGGTTTTGCCGACGAAATTGAATGGACGTTGCGCTCTGACAATCAGCGCGGCTCTCTGAGTCGTATCAGCGAGTATCCGTCGTATTTCAATCCTGTATTTTTCATCGGCTGTAATCCAGGTCGCTTCCTGAGGGATGCCGTCGGCCGCGGCTAAAGGTATAACGTAATCGTCCGCTTCATGCTGCACGATGGATAAATCTTGAAGATCCCAGAGCATCTGGCGACATCGGTTACAGACGGCCAGGTGCGCGAAGAAGTCGTCCCGGCCTTTTCCTTCCCGCACACATTTCAAGTCCGTGGCCGTGAGGTGTTCATTTACTATTGGTGTATTCATTTCCCATAGTTTCAGGGCTTTCTTCAGAGTCATGTCCTTCATGGGTGGTCCTCCTTAATAGACGAGGAAAGGGCGTTTTATTTTGTTGAAACGATCAATTTATGGAGAGGTCCGTTTCCTGCAGGTACTCATCGATATCCTCAGGCGCCAGGCGCCACGAGCATTTCCGGCGCAAGAACTTGGCCAGCCGTTCCAAAATGTTCCTGATATTCTCTGAAACCGTTTCTCTTCGTTTGTCCAAGAGCGCTCCTATTTTCTCGTAGCTTTTTTCATCTTGGTATCGTGCTATTAGCATAAACTGTTCTTTTGGTTTCAAATTTTTCATAAATTCGCTGATCAGGCCCAGGACCTGATGTCTGAAAAGCAGTATCTCTAATTCAATGTCATCCACTGGTTCATGAGGGGTTTCCATTATTTCTTCAAAAGATACGGAACAAGCAAAGCGTATTGGTCGATTCCCCTTTTTTTTATCCGGATCAACCTCGTCCGGCAATGGATGGAACATGTCGTGCGGAACGTTTTTATTGATATAATTATGAATACTTCCCTGTACTGTTTTTAAGACGTAGCTTTTGTACCCTCCATTCTGGAAATCAACCTCCCTGAAAATGCTCACTAGGCTGAGCATTCCAACCGCATATAAATCTTTCAACTCCTCACCAGGGTCTTTGAACCAGCCGGAGTAGTGCTTCATGAAACGCCAGGCCATACGTTTGACTGCTGGTGAAAAGTCGTCTATAAACCGCTCGATGGTCATGCCGCTACTTTCCATGTTCCAATGAAAACTCCTTGTAGGATGTGCTTTTTTGAGTGGGCTCGTTTCGCAGCTGTAGTCGCTTCAAGAATTTGGCTGTCAGGTCTTTTCGCGTCTCGGTGGTGGTGGCCCCATGGATTTTGCCGTAAAGCTCCTCTATGTCCACCGATCTCCAAGGAGAGGCGATAATATATATCGTCTCGGTGATCGGACCGGCCTGGGTGGCCAGCAGTTCGTCCAAGTAGTACCATTCCTTTTCACCCGTGGGTATCCGATATTCATAGTTCTTCTGGAGAGGGTTATCCACTCCCTGGCTCCAAATCGGATCGGGAAAAAGCCTGTTGATCACTCCATAGCGGTCCTTCTGGAATATATACAGGAAGACTTTGTCTTGGGAGACGGAAACAAACAACCTGTAGTTGTCCTTGTTGGTTAGGGTAAGCCCCTTTAACTCCTGCGCCTCTATAGGCTTTACCGCCGATACGCTGCCGCCGTCCTTCTGATATTGAAAGCCGGCCTGGATGCTAAGTGGAGTATTCATCTCCGTGCAGAGTTTTTTACTCTGTGGGTCATCAGACACGCTTCGGCAAAACTCTTTGGCTTTGGCCAGTTCGCCTTGAGTCAGTTTAGCCATAATTTCTTTGTAGGGCACACTACACCCTTGCACCGCCGTCGGCATATCCATCTTTTTCGCCAATTCACACAAGGGCTGGAGTTCCAGCGCGGATACGAGTTTCCCGGATTTGCCTAAGGCCGCTCTTTTTTCCTGGAGATAGTTGCGTTTCCCGATATCGATTAATTCACCCAACCTGTCAGTAAGTTTTAGATGTTCGGCCAGTTTTTTGAGATTCTCCATCCCTTCCGGTGCGATTTCACCTTCGCGGGCGCCGTCTTGCAGGGAAATTTTAACTTGCCCCAGGAATTTCTCTTCTATTTCCTTAGGATCTTGAAAAGGGATGATTTCTATTACTATAAACAGGAGTAGGATGACCAGTAATCCTCCGGCGCTCCAAGGCATCCATGGCCAGCGCAACGCGCCGCAAGTGGAGCACTTCCACATGGAAGCTCCTGCCTGAGGATCATTACCGGTTCCACAATTCTTGTTCCGGCACTCCCATTCTTTCGGCATCCGATCGCGACCTCCAAACTTTGCCATAGCCAACTGGTTTCTCAGACTGATTTTTCCCTTTTCATCACGGAATTTCCCGAATAAACATGGACAACCTCTTTTACTGGTGCAGGAAAGACAGTTTCCAAACAAAGACATTGTTCATATCATAATCAAGCGGTACAGGCTTATTTTTAGGCTCTGATACTTCTGTAACTTCAGCATCATTCTTGGTCCGAATTCCCCCCATACCCCTCGCCGTGACCCCATCCGGTAAGGATATTCCCGCCGATTTTGTCGAAGCCAGGGCGATGTCGTCGATGCCCATCACTTTTTTGCATACTTTCAAAGGGTCTTTAAGGGATTCTTTCTGAGCAACCACCACGATATGCTCCTGGCCTTTGTTTTCGTCAAGATTAAGCCACCGGCCTAAATTCGGGACCCGGTAAAGTCGGCCTGGTTCGACCGCTTCAGAACTAAAGGATAATTCCGGATTGGGGAACAGCGTCGTAATGGAACCGGTTGTATCAATGCGATAAATATAAATATGGGCTGATGTCTGTGGCATGAATTCGACGGCATAGTTATCTCGATTGGTGAGGGTATCACCGTCCCGCAGGGTTTTTTCCTCCTTAGCTCGCGCATACTTGACGCTAACTGTGATTCTTGGACGTTCGCTGATCGGGGCGTTGAAAGTTTGGATGGTGTTTACGATGACAACGCGACGGTTCTGTTTCCGTCCTTCCTCGGTATCGTTTGAAGCCACCGGCTTGGTTCTGCCAAAACCCTTGACATCGAATTGAGCGATATCCAGTCCGAAGGTTTTTGTCAGGTAGTCAGCGACAGCCATCGCTCTTTTACGTGATAATTCAACATTGTAAGGCACGGCAACATTGTCCGTATGGCCTTCAATACTATAAATATAGCCTCTTAACAAAAGGTCCTGAAATGCCTTACCCAATTCGTCGAGATACTTCACCGAATGCGGGGTTAATTCATCGCTATTGAATTTAAATTCAAGGTGCAGGGTGAGGCTTGGTTTAGCCACGCCATCAGCATCTTGAATGGGCTCGGAAGCGGCACCTCTAATTCCGCGCGTCTCATTTTGGTTTGCAGCTTGTGACTTCCGGTCCGGACGAGGGATGAGCGCGTTTTTATATCGATCAATGAGTCTTTCTTCCTGAGCCATGAGACTGCCGGCATAACCTACAAAAAACAGTGCTAAAATCAGCAGGATCATTTGCTTTCTAATTAACATGTATTCCCTCTCCCAATGGGGTCCCCACCATCAAGTTGAACAGTATATCAATCCATACTTGTCTCGATGCGGGAAAATTCTTGTACACGAAAATTTGTGGAAGCATTGAAGCCCTCCATAGCCAGCGCCGAGGAATGCGCTCGTTTGCATGTCCAGGTTCGGGTAGATGGTCAAATTTTCGATATTAGCCGACTTCATAGACGTTCTTGAAAACGGAACTTGCACTTTTTTACTGGTCGCTTCGGCTTTTTCGAAAAAAATTGTGGCTCCCCGCGGCAAGTTTCGGGGAATGCGCGTGCTTGCATATTAAATCATAACTTTCGCATTGAAAGGTGAACAGTTACCTATAGACGCAACTTTTAGGTGATTAACCCGTTGGAACTTTTCATGCGCGGCGACAAAACATACAATAATATACATTAGTTAAATTCATATGTTCAGGCGCATGTTCCCGCGTGGGCGCCCTTTACCCCCAAGGAATTTTCGCTAGGGTTTGCGCAACGAAAACTCGTAATTCGTTGTTACGATCTTTCTTGCATCAGAAACCATCCGGCATTGCTTGAACAAGCCTCCGGACAGAAGGAGCGTGTAGCTATAAACATGTGCCCAGTATAATTTTCGAGCACACAACTATTTTTTACAAATTTTTTCTAAGAAGTCAATTTTTTTCCCAGCATCGAAGGAGGAACCAACTGATATATCCGATAGGCCAGTTTGAAGAAAATTCGAAAAAGGGAGGAATATGCTCATGAGAAAAAAAATCGTGTATGGCGAAGTGGGAATGAAAATTAGATTTTGGTTACTGAGTGGAATTTGTCTCTGGGTTGTCTTTGTTTCAACGTTTTGGGCCACAGAGTCTCTGGCAAATTCGTATATTTATACTTACAAATTTTATTGGGGAAGTGGTGGCACGGCCAATGGCCAGTTCAATAGTCCTGGGGCGATGGCGTTAGATGGTTTTGGAAATGTCTATGTAACGGATACCGGTAATGACCGAATTCAAAAATTTAGTAGCGACGGCAAATTCTTAGCTGCATGGGGAAGCAATGGCACGGCCAATGGCCAGTTCAGCGCTCCAAGAGGTATTGCGTTGGACGGCTCCGGAAATGTCTATGTGACAGATACCGATAATAACCGAATTCAAAAATTTAGCAGTTCCGGCCAATTCTTGCTCGCTTGGGGAAGCAGGGGCTCCTCCAATGGTCAGTTCAATGGACCCTATGGTATTGCGGTTGATGTCTCTGGAAATGTATATGTAAGCGAATACTATAATGCTAGAGTTCAGAAATTTAATAATGCTGGCCAATTTTTGCTCGCATGGGGGAGCAGTGGCTCAGGCAATGGTCAGTTCCAAAATCCCACCGGTATGGTGGTAGACGGTTTTGGAAATGTATATGTGGCAGACTGGTTGGCTGGTTTTTTTGGTCCTGAAAACAATGGCCGAATTCAGAAATTCACTAGTACCGGCCAATTTTTAGCTGTATGGGATGGCTCTGACCCCGGCAAAGGCTTGTTCTCAGGACCGGAGTATTTAGCGGTTGATGGTTCTGGAAATATCTATGTGACTGATGAAAATGACAACCGCGTTCAGAAATTAGATGGTAATGGTCAACTCTTGGTCACATTGCCGAGTTCAGCTGGCGATTTAAATTTATCATCTCCTGAAGGTATAGTGGTAGATATTTCAGGAAATGTTTATGTTACTACTGAAGATAAAAACAAAATCGCAGTATTCGCCTTTGTACCAGCGGCGACTGTAAGCGTTACAAAAAACGGGTCTGGGACTGGAAAGGTGACTAGTAGTCCAGGCAGCATTGATTGTGGCTCAAAGTGTTCGGACAATTTTGCTCTAAATACTGTCATCACGTTGACGGCAAATCCGAATTCAGGTTCAACCTTTGCGGGTTGGTCAGGGGCTTGTGTCGGAAATGGAACCTGCTCTTTCACCCTCACCAGTGATACTAACGTCGCAGCAACATTTAGCACTAGCTCCTCTGGTGGTGGAGGCGGTAGTGAGGGAGGAAGCAGCGGAAGTGAGGGCGGCGGGTGTTTTATCTCGACTGTTTTGAATTGAACTATTCAAAAACTTTGAAGGCGACCAGAACGTCCCCTTTATTTATGAGCGTCTATATTTTTCATGAGTTAACCATAAATTTTTGTCAACTTTGATCGAGCAGAAGTAAATTTTGGATTGAGTGCCAATCTCACCCGGTTGTTATATATGAATGAAGCAGATATTTAAAACAACTGAGTCTTGAACATGATTGGCAAAGTTGCTAGGGCGAGACCGTGTGGATCAGAAAACCCTGGCTGCCTGGAAAATAATCCTGAGGTAGAAACATCTGCGCGTGGAAAAGAGCCTTGACAGCATAGCCGTAATTTATCCACAGATATACGCAGATGCTAAAACTGCGCTTGAGTATGAACGTATCCTGAAGGCCAGGGAAAAGGCTAAAAATCGGAAAACGCGGATGCGAGGATAGGGTTAGAACTTGGGGGTATAATGTTTTTTTCCTGAGCGCTTAGATATGGGGTAAATATTTTTTGCCCGGCCAGTGTCCTCTAAAAAAAGAAAGGCGACGATTTTGCAAAGATATAGTTCAGCGATTATCAATAATATCGTTGTGTTGCGCGCGAACCAGGGAAAAGACAATTTATTTTGATAAGATGTTAGATTGAATAGCTGGTTTACTGTCAATTTCATTTCTGTTAGGCTTAAATTTGTTCAAAATCCGGCTATGAAACTCAAGATGGCGTGGAAGCTGTTCAACCCAATATTTCCAGTCATGGCCGCCTTCCGAAGCTAAATAGGTCTGGGAGTCGATTAGAGACATTTGATTTGAAAATTCCTTGTTGTCGGCAAAAGCCAGTTTGTCCTGCTTTCCGGTAGTAATGTAAAGGGGTAATTTTTCCGTATATTCTTTATTTTTTTTGGCTAAATGAACAGCGGAGTGTGCCTCCCAGTTTGATCTGTTTTGGTCGTTTAATTCACCAAAAACCTTGTCAAGATTCCAGCTTTTTGGGTGTTTGGTAATGTTAAGAATTCCACTCATTGAACTGGCCGACACGAATTCATCAGGATGGCGTAAAGCCAAAGTTACAGCGCCGTGGCCTCCCATGGATAAGCCGGCAATGCTTTTTAAGCCGTTATTTATAAATTTAGCGTTAATATCAGGTATTAATTCGTTAAAAAAATAGGATTCAATCATGCTGTTTTTGCTATCGGCGTACCAACCAAACTGTTCTCCATCCGGAGTAACGATAATTAGACTATATTTATCAGATAGATAAAGTAATTCGTTTTTAGCATGGATATACCAAGCTTCATAGTCATCGTAAGCGCCATGCAACAAATATAAGACGGGACAATTTTTTTCCCGTCGGCATTTTTCTGATTCAAAAATGTAATAATAGGTGAGCTTTTGTCGAAGTTCAGATTGAATAATTTGTTTGTCAACCTTGGCGTTGATCAATAGTTTTTTATTTAAAGCGGAGATGTCTTGGTCTTCTGTTTTCAAATCAAGATCGGCTGGAATTATAGTGGGGGTTAAGGTGGTCGGGTTATCATTTTTGGTGTCAGTACCAGTGGTGGTTGCAGATATGGGTTTGGAGTCGTCGGGCTTGGGAGGATCAATTTTTTGATCAGTAGGTTTAGTGATTTCGGATTTAGCGCTGCTAAATTTTTCTGTAGTTGCTGTTTTACTTTTGTCGGATCCATTTGATGAGCAATTAGAAAAAAAGAGAAAAAAAACGACTATAAGAGGTATAGAGATAAAGTAGTTTATCAAGTAGGATCTTGTGTTGGAAATAGAAAAATTCATCTTGAAGAGCTCCATTTAATTTATATGACTGGTTATTAAAAGTCTTTGATAAGCGTTAATGAGCGTTACCTGGTTTGCCGAGGGTACCAAGTCGACATTTTCCATTCGCCATCGACCTTTCGCATTTCTATGGTTACTTCCCATTCCTTATATGGTTCACCTATGGATTGACCGTATGCTTTGAACCATAAACGGCAATTGTTGTCGAATTGACTCAAAATTCGCGAATCAAGGACTTTGAAATCCACGATATTTTCTATCATTTTCTTTCGGCCGTAATTTCTTAGTTCAGGAACTAAAAAATTAAGAGCCCGGTCAACCTCTTTATTGTTACAGGCTTGATAAAACTCACTTATTACCTCATTTGGACTCAGAAACGAGGAGGTTTGGTTGAGAAAATTATTTTGTGATTTATTTGAAGAAGAGGTTGTCTCGGCCGGGGTCGTGGGTGATTCTTTATGTATCGAATTGATAATTTTAGGTTCGGGGGTAACGAGTCGAGCTTGACTGATAATGAGACTACCTAACATAAAACCATCTATTACGCCTTCGAATTTGATAATTTGACCTGCTTGGGTTCTGGTCGCTGCCGATGATGTTGTCGAAGGTAATAATATAACGCAGGCAATTTCGCGCCGGGAGATATTATTGGCTGTGGAAATTTTAGATCCAGTCTGAGTTTGTTGAATTTCTTCGATTTCACCCTGACCGCTAATCTTCTTCCCTTTCATCTCGCTGATTTTTTTTTGAAAATCGTCGTTAGATAAAGAACTGTTAGGTTTGAATACGTCAAATAGGTCGGTCAGCGCGATCGTTTCGGATCCAGCCCACGTCAGATTGGAAATGAATGTAGAAGCTACAGAACTTGAGAAGGTACATAATAAGACTAACAGAGTAATTTTGACAGTCCGCATATAACACCTCTCGTTTACAAAATGATTATGAAAAGAACGTTTAAATCCAACTTAAGATATCGGACTTAGATTAAATTATTAAAAATCATTACATTTTAAGAGTTAAACCTGTGTAACGGTCATAAGATCTTCTGATGTTGGGAAATTCTCGATTTTTATTTGTCCAGAACCCAAATAGCTGTACTGCCAGAATAACAGTCAACGCCAACGGAGTATAAATGATAACGGCCATCATGAATTTGGCGAATGTCTCCATAAAGACAGATATGAACAACAAAATTTTTTGATCTGAATAGGATGAAATTGAAATAAATGCAAATTTCAGCGAATAAAAAAAGGCTGAAACAATATATAAACTAACGATAGTTAAAAGGAGACATAAAAGGAAAAAAGGTGTATAAAATCGAGTCTTTGCTGAAAAGATTTCATTTTTTAGAGTTTTAATCCGATCAACTAAGGAACTGTTGGATTCTTTAAGAGAATTTACTTTGCTGGTCAGGCCGACCATATTTGTCGTCATTTCTTTTTTGAGTCTAAGCGTTATTAGATGATCCAGCATTTCAAGGTCATTCTTAAGCAGATTGTTTCCGATATTCCTTATTAAATTGCTAGTTAATACTGCGTATAAGAAGCTCTGATCATTCAAATTGCCGTCATTGATTATAAATCCTGTATAAATTGAGTCAAAGACGGGTTTAAGCAAGTATTGAATTTTGAGTGTATCCGGTACGGCGGTAGTTGTTTCTTTGGCCACCAGATACATCTCATACCTTATATTTTTAAATTTACCAAGATCATGCGCTGAAATAAATTTCGCAGCTTCCTGAGAAATTCGCCACTTGTTTGGAAAAGTCATATTAGTAAGTAACGTTGGATTGTTAGCGTAGACAAAATCAAGAAATTCTAAAAAGGTCTGGAATTCTTTTTCGAAAAGAACTGGTAAAATCATTGCGGCTTTTGTAAGACGTTTTTTAAAATAAAATAAATATTTACTCATATCACTTGCTGTCAGAACCGAGATGAAATCCCGGTCTATCAGAGATGATTTATCAGCTTGATCATCAAATAATTCTTGATCCTTGGTAACAAGAGCATCAAGCCATACTGTGCGATCCAGACCCAGGGCCGTGAATAAGGCACTCAAATCCGGTAAATTAAAACCGGCAATCTTTACTTGAAACTCTACCAGCATCCGAAATAATTGATCGATATCAACCGGCCGATATTGTTTGATCATTTGCGCAAATTCAACTCGATTTTTGAATGTGTGCCAAGTGACACTTTCAAGTCGGACTAATTTAATTGTGGCCGAGACCAATGGCTCATTTAAATTTTGAAACAAGAGACAAGCCATGGCTTTCACTGTATCCGAATAGCCCTGGGTTTGCGTCGATAAATCGGCAAAATTATATAAATCAGGATTAGCTCGAGACAATTTCCTATAAACTTTTTCGAATTTGGAAAGAATTATTTCATTTTTCATAAAGTCAGGCCAACGCCAAGCAATTTTTTTAAATAAGGTTACGGCCTGGTCTGGTTGATAATAGGAGATCAAGTCAGCCAGATTAAAAATATCAGCAGTTTCCTGGGCACCGGCGACGAGCATGGTCAATACATCTATCATGTCCGCAGCTATAACGGATAATTTATTTTTTGTTTCCGCGCAGTTATTTATGATTTCAAGCTCAATTATTTTTGTTTTTAAGCTTTTGGAAGATAATAAAGTGATGGTTCGAAGGCGATCCTGGTAGAATTTTTTAATTTCGTTATCTGGTAGGGTAAACATTAAGTTGTAAACGCTTAGAAGACAGTTGGGCGATGAGCAATTTTCAAACAAAGATTTGAAATCACCATAGGTGATATCCTTCTGCTCAAGAAAAATTCGATGGGCCAGATAATTGTATTTATGTTCGTAGGAACCCCTGGTAAAGGTTGGAAACAATGAAAGACCGTTATAAGATGAATAGGTCAAATTTTCTCTATTTTTTGCATATTTAGTTGTTATATAGTTCTTTTGGAACTCAACGCCATATAGATAATAGCCAATATCGGTCAGAGTCGATGTTTCCGCCCAAGCTACCGAAGGAAACAGCATTAGTAAACAAATAATCAAAAGGCTTATCCGGTGAGAACCTCTTATGCTTTCAACTATAAATCGCCAAGTCAGCTTGGATTGGAAGAGCAAAAACCATTTCAGCGGGTTATAATGTTTTAAATATTGTAAATAAATAATAATCAACAGTAATGAAAGAATCGTTACCACCCAAAGTATCGTTATCGGCCAATTATAATATTGAAATAAAGGTCCATACCACGAATTTGGCAGAAAAAAATCGCCAAACCATTTTATGAAATCAGCGCCAAATAAATCAAGTCTCAACTCCGACTTTGCCTTTTCCAAGCGGGTCTCTTCCGCGGTAAGACTTTCAATCTCGGCGGTCAATTTCTTTTGGTCATCCAGATATTTTTTAAACTCTGGGCTCTGAATAAAAGGTGGTTCCAATTCCGTTCCAGCCTGAACCGGACCGACTCCAGCCATAAAATTTGCCAGTCCGCAGACAATTATGACCAGAATAACTGAAACTCCAACCCGGCGGAAAAAAAAAGCGAAGAAAGCCCTGAAAACCGCAAGCTGAACATAAAATATGGAATTTATTCGATTACCATTGGCATGTCCCATAATGAATAACTCCTTTGTCGCAATTTCAAGTCCGACGGTCACAGCCTTATCATTTGAATTTATACCCGTATAACATCATAATAAATATGATAATCGCCCATATTCTATAAAAACGAAGACTTCCGATAGTCGGTCTTTATATCGGACATGATCTGACTCGCTAATTCGGATCTGCGTAGCCAATCCCAGCTTTTTCCGGTTTAATACCGGTATCAACATTTTCCTTATATGTTAGATATTTGAATCAGCAACCGAAAAATTAATCTAAATCTACACCTGCCCGGCAAGCATCGTCAACAAAAAACAACGAAGATACCCGATGCTTTTCTGACAAGAGTATTCTATCAACAATAAATTATTATCAGAAACTTAAGAAGTTTTTGACGATTGAAACGGTCTGGAGAATAATGTCATCTGAAGAAAGAACACGATTTTTAAGGATCATGATGAATACTAAAAGTCTCATATTATTCATTTGTAGCGGGTTACCATGTGATAACGGTCATGGATGAGGAAGCCGTAAAAAAGATAAAATCGAAGCGGTCTTGGGCGATGAAGATGTATATTTTTTCGCGAATGTCAGCAATCATCGAGTCGATCCTGGCTTGACCCAGAGGTTCCGGGTCAGGTTCAGGATCGACCGGATTCATACAGCCATTAACCGGTTATTGGTAGGAAGCGTCTCCGAACCCGAGCATGGGCCAGAATATAAAAGGCAAGAAGAACAGGCCGACGCCATAACCGGCGCTTTTACCGAATTTCTGGGCCACGGCCAGACTGACCAGTAGAAAAATGATGGCGTTGATCAAGGGGATCAGCATTAAAATGATCCACCAAATGGGTTTGCCGGCGATTTCCAGCAGGACCACGATGTTGTAAATGGGGATGAGGCACGCCCAGCCGGGTTTGCCGGCCTTGGAAAATACTTTCCACATGCCCACAATCAAAAGAATTACAATAGCCAGGTAGATGACGATTCCGATTAAGCCTAAACCCTCTGCGGCAGCGTTCGAGTCCATGATACACCTCTCAGTAAGTTTTGGATGCCTCCGGCGTTATGGGTACAGTGAAACACTCTTCCCTTCGCCAGGGCCGATTAGCAAAAATAATTATTTATAACTTATTCTTAGTTATCCTGATTTATGCGGCAGGCACCGCAGTTTTAGAGTATCAATCGCTCCGGAACCACATTTTGCCGATTATAGAGACATGTCGCTTGGCAAAATGACTTGAAGATCGTTCCTCGAAGTGAAAGGCTTTCGCTACTCTCGAATAACCTAAGATTTGACGATAAATTTATCCCCTGTTAAGCTTAATGTCAAGAGGAAACAAGTTCCCAAATTCACTTGCAGGTATCAATGCCCGCAAGTGGTGAATTGGGGGATTTTCCATCCATTGACTTAACTCCTCTTCAACGTTAGCATGAATCGGCAATTTCGATAGCATCTAGCTAACGACCAACAACCAGGACTTACCGTTAACGTTTTAAAATATAAGGAGGTTTTCCCCATGACCGGACTAAAGGACCTATCCGCCTGGAAAGCTCTTTCCGCGCATCACATGGAAGCCGCCGGCCTCCGTTTAAGGGATTTATTCGCCGCCGACCCTGAGCGCTTCCAAAAATTTTCCGTGCAACTAGGGGATATCCTTCTGGACTATTCCAAGAATCTGATCACCGACCAAACCATGTCCCTGCTCTTTGACTTGGCGCGTCAAGCCAATCTGTCGAATAAAATCGAAGCCATGTTCACCGGCCGCAAAATCAATGTTACTGAAGGTCGAGCCGTGCTCCATACAGCTCTGCGCAACCGATCCAACCAACCGGTTTACGTGGATGGTCAAGACGTGATGCCGGCGATAAACGCCGTTCTGGCCAAAATGCGCGTCTTTACCGATAGAGTCCGCGGCGGCGAATGGAAAGGCTATACCGGCCAACCGATCAGGGATGTGGTCAATATCGGTATCGGCGGTTCAGACCTGGGGCCCATGATGGTGGTTTCCGCGCTGACTCATTACACCTCGCCTCAACTTCGCGCCCATTTTGTCTCCAACGTGGACGGGACCCACCTGGCTGAAACCCTTAAAGGCCTCAATCCCGCCACTACCCTGTTCATTATCGCCTCCAAAACCTTTACCACTCAGGAGACGATCACCAACGCCATTTCCGCCAGGGAGTGGCTCCTGGCTGAAGCTCGAGAACATTCCGCCGTGGCCAGGCATTTCGTGGCCCTGTCCACCAACCAAAAAGCCGTGGAAGCTTTCGGCATCGATTCGGCCAATATGTTCGAGTTCTGGGATTGGGTCGGCGGCCGTTACTCTCTGTGGTCGGCCATCGGTCTTTCCATAGCCTTGGCTGTGGGCATGGATCGGTTCGAAGAGCTTTTAAGCGGAGCGCATCAGGTTGACCGGCACTTCCGCTCCGCTCCTTTTGAAAAGAACCCGCCGGTCATCATGGCCCTCCTAGGTATCTGGTATAACAATTTTTTCGGCGCCCAAACCCAGGCCATCCTGCCCTATGACCAGTATCTTCTGCGTTTCCCGGCCTATTTTCAACAAGGCGACATGGAAAGCAACGGCAAGAGCGTCACCCTGGCCGGAGAGCCGGTCGATTATTCCACGGGTCCCATTGTCTGGGGGGAACCAGGCACCAATGGCCAGCATGCTTTTTACCAGCTTATCCACCAGGGAACCAAGCTTATCCCTTGCGATTTCTTGGCCCCGGCCTTGAGCCACAACCCTGTGGGCGAACATCATCCCATCCTTCTTTCCAATTTCTTCGCCCAGACCGAAGCCTTGATGAAAGGCAAGACGCCCGAAGAAGCCCTAGCGGAATTAACGGCCGCGGGTCTGTCCGGACCCGAGTTGAAAGCGCTGCTGCCCCACAAAGTCTTCGCGGGCAACAAGCCGACCAATTCGATTCTATTTAAAAAACTGACGCCATATACTTTAGGGGCTTTGATCGCCTTGTATGAACATAAAATTTTTGTGCAAGGCGCAATCTGGAACGTCAATTCCTTTGACCAATGGGGGGTCGAGTTAGGTAAGCAACTGGCCAAGCATATCCTGCCTCAATTGAAAGATGACCGGGAAGTCGAAGGTCATGATTCCTCAACCAATGGCCTGATCAACTACTTTAAACAACTCCGAAAGGAAGGCTGAAAGCGAAATAAGTCGATACCAGGTCACGCCGGTAATAAAGTTGACGTGACTTGGTATCAACTCTCTATTGGACCCATCCACCGGCCTGATACCCTCGCGACATTTATCTTTTGAGCCAAAAGATCGCTTACCGCTCTCCATGGGCCAGGGCCGTGAATAGGCATTGAATTTTAGCCGGCTCAATATATTCAAGGAGTAGGTAATGAATTATGCCATCGACGTCAAAGGGGTTCGGAAAACCTTTGTTTCCGGACTTTTTAGAAAACGACGAAAAGAAGCCCTAAAAGGGATTGACTTGCAAGTGCCGGTCGGAGCCTTCTGGGGCCTGCTCGGACCGAACGGCGCGGGTAAGACCACCCTGCTCTCCATTCTGTCCAACTTGATAATTCCGGAACAAGGGCAAGTCTTGGTGCTGGGAAAAGATATCCGCCTGCAAGGGTCGAAAATCTTTCCGAAAATCAACTTGACTTCCGGCCATGCCAATTTCTTGTGGAGCCTGACGGTCAGGGAAAACCTGGAATATTTTGGCATGCTTTATGGCCTGGCGCGAAAGGCGCGAACCAAGAAAATTGATTATTTATTGGACTTTTTCGATTTGACCAATTTCGCGCGAGTCAAGTTCGACGAACTTTCCACCGGGACCAAACAGAGACTGGCCCTGGCCAAGGCGCTGATAAACGATCCGGAGTTACTTTTGCTCGATGAGCCGACCGTGGGTCTCGATCCCGATGTGGCCCGTAAAATTCGCGAAGGTATCCAACAGCTGCATCGCGAAAAAGGAGTAACCATCCTGATGACCACCCACAATATGAAAGAAGCGGAGCTGCTTTGCGAGCAGGTCGCTTTTATCCGGGAAGGCGCCATTCAGGCCTACGGCCGGCCCGATGATCTTAAAGAGCAACTGCATCTCGGCGATGCCGTGGCGGTCGATTTTGAAGGATCGCTGGATCAGGCGGCCCTCACTCGTTTGCCGGGGGTGTACCGGTTGCAGGTCAACGATTCCTGTTGCCGAATACTGGTTGACGATCACCATATCCGCTTGCCCCGGATCTTCGATTATTTTCATACCGCCCACATCACCATCCGCTCCATCAGCATACAGGAGGCCGATCTTGAGGAATTATTTTTTGCTTTTGCAGGGTGAGGCGGTCAAAACCTGGGCTTTTGTCTTTAAAAACTGGGTGATGACCAAACGCAACGTTTTCACCGTCTTTGAAATACTTTTCTGGCCCGTGGTCTCATTTTTATCGGTGGGTCTGCTGGCGGAATTCGCGGCTCTCCAACCGGAAATGAAAGCTTTTGTTCTGATCGGCGTCGTCGCGATGAGCGCCGTGCAGGTTTGCCAGTTGGATGTGGCTTACGGCCTTCTTTACGATGTCTGGAGCAAATCCTTAAAGCACGGCTTTATCGCCCCGGCCGGCATCCGTCACTTGGTTTTAGGTTCAATGTTGATGGGCGTCATCAGAGGCGGAGTCGTTTTCTTAGTCCTCCTGGTAGCCAGCTATCTTTTTTTCGGATTCGACTTTACCGTGCCTGGCCCCCTGGCCCTGAGCCTGTTTATACTCGGCCTTTTTCTCAGCGGGGCCATGGTGGGCCTGTTTGTCTGCCTTCTAGTGCTGACCTTGGGAAATCGGGCCGAAGTGGCGGCCTGGTCCCTGGTCAGCTTGATTCTGCTGATTTGCGGGATATACTACCCGGTGACGATTCTGCCGCGTTGGGTGGTCCTGGCGGCGGAACTCATCCCCGTGACTTATTTTCTCGAATACTTCCGGCAGTTTTATGGTTTCAGCCCTAATTTTTCCCATGTCCTGATCAAAGGATATGCTTCCGTCATGATTTACTTGATTCTGGAAGTCATGCTGATGAAAGCCGCCTTGACTCGAGCCAAAAAAAAGGGCGTCCTGTTGCGGCTTTCGGAATGATCAAACATGTGAGGCAATTTCCAAGGAAAGATAATCGGCCTTTAGATTGTTTCCGTGCTTCCATTGCGTACGCTTTTTGATTATATTTAGCCCGCCAAAGCGCAACCAGCGGGATAAGGCAGGACAAATTATGAAAATACAGCCAGTTATACTATCAGGTGGAGCCGGAACCCGGTTATGGCCCATTTCTCGGGGGCTCTATCCAAAACAATTTCAAGCGTTTTCCACCGAAAAAACTTTGTTTCAAGAGACGATCCTCAGGCTGGCCAAAAACGACTGGGCGGCTCCGCCGCTGGTTATCTGCAATATCGACCAGAGGTTCTTTGTGGCGGACCAACTGCATAGCCTCGGGATTTTGCCGGAAGCAATCGTGCTGGAACCTGTCGGGCGCAACACCGCTCCGGCGGCCGCGGTGGCCGCCTTGATGTCCGAATGTCCCACGGAGACCATTCTGGCCATAATGCCGGCGGATCACCATATTACCAACGGACTGGAATTCTGTCTCGCGGCCTATCAGGCCGCCATGCTGGCCCAAAACGGCTGGTTGATGGCCCTGGGAGTTCATCCGACCTCGCCTCACACCGGCTACGGGTATATCGAGACTGAACATTACCTGGATGAAAATCCCTCGGCTTATGCGATCAAGTCTTTTCATGAGAAACCCGATGCGATCACGGCCGCCGGATATTTGGCGAACAGCCGGTTCCTCTGGAACAGCGGTATCTTTTTTTTCCGGGCGGATAAATACATCGAGGAATTGGAACGCCTGCAGCCGGATATCTTAACGGCTTGCCGAGCCGCTGTTTCCGAAGCCCGGCGCGATCTGGATTTCATTCGACTCGAAGCAAAAAATTTTTCGACTTCACCCTCAATTTCCATTGATTACGCCGTGATGGAACATACATCCAAAGCCGCGGTTCTCCCGGTGGATATCGGCTGGAACGACATCGGGTCTTGGCAAGCCTTGTGGCAAATTGGAGACAAAAACGCCCACGGAAACGTCATAAAAGGCGATATCGTAACCCACGACGTCAAAAATTCCTATATTCGAGCGGAACACGGCCTGGTTGCGGCGATCGGTCTTAACCGGATGTTAGTGGTCGAAACCGCCGATGCCGTGCTGGTGGCGCCCTTGGACCGTTCCGAGGATGTCAAATATGTCGTCAACATCATGAGACAAAACGGAAACACTCAGGAACAGAGCCACGTTAGGCATTACCGGCCCTGGGGTTACTTCGAAACCCTGGACTCGGGCGACAGATTCCAAGTCAAAAGACTGATGCTGAAACCCGGCGGGAAACTTAGTTTACAACGACACCATCACCGGGCTGAACATTGGGTTGTGGTCAACGGGACCGCCATGGCCACCATCGGCGAGAAGGAAATGTTGTTAGCGCCGAACGATTCCCTGCATATCCCCCTGGGAACCAATCATCGACTGGAAAACCCCGGCAAGGTTCCCCTTCATTTGATTGAAGTCCAATCCGGCGATTATCTCGGTGAAGACGATATAGTACGTATCGAAGATGTGTACCGGCGCCTTGATGAGGACTAGTTTTTTGCGATAATACCGCTGATTTAAAGCGGATAGTTTTATATATTATTAGCCTGCCTTATGCCTTTAGCTAATTCCATATGATGAAATCGGAAAACCCGGCGTTTAGAGATAAAATCCTAGACGCCGGGTAAATTTTTTACCGCAAAACCATCCCGGCTTGCCGGGAAACCTCCAAGTCAATCATACAAAATTACGTGTCTTATATATATAGTGGTTCTCGAAAGTTTCTTCGTTTTGAAGTATCACTGTCATTTCGAGGAGCGGCCACAGACCGCGACGAGAAATCTCCAACACTACCAAATCACAATGAGATTTCTCCCTTCGGTCGAAATGACCGACTGGGGCGTTCGCGGATGATCTGAGATTTTGACCGCATCATTCCGAAAAAACTTTCGAGCATCGCTATATGTTACAAAAATACACCAGCATAAAGGGCCGAGGCTAATCTATTGTAGTCTCAAAGTTCCAGTACCTTCCCCATAATTTATTAAGGGTCGATAATAAATCATTTTTTTGTAAACATGAAGGCGAGGGCATTCTCCGTGGCTAACCGCGGGAAATTTTAAATTACCGCCGGCAAAAACATTGACAATCTAAAATATTAATATTAGTTTAAATAGGGATAAATAGGCAGCGGATATCATGACATCAAAAGGGGGAAATGGAACTTGCGAACCACTGAAACATCAAATAATTCTAACTACCCCTTCACGGCTATCGTCGGTCAGGAAACAATGAAAACCGCCTTAATCCTCAACGCTATCTGTCCGGACATCGGCGGTGTTCTTATTCGGGGGCCTAGTGGAACCGCCAAGTCAACCGCGGTGCGCGCCCTGTTACCTCTATTGCCTCCCATTGAAGTGGTGGCTGATTGTCCTTTCCAATGCCATCCCGACAACCCTAGCCAGCAATGCGGTTCATGCCGAACCAGAATCGACCGTGGTGAGGTCTTGCCTCTTATCCGCCGGCCTCGCCGGCTGGTCAATCTCCCTCTTAACGCCACTGAAGATCGAGTGGCCGGCACCATCGATCTGACCAGGGCCATGAAGGAGGGCGTCAAGGCTCTTGAACCTGGAATTTTGGCTCAAGCCCATCGCGGGATTCTTTATATCGACGAGATCAACCTCTTGGACGACCATATTGTGGATATATTATTGGATGCGGCGGCGTTGGGCGTCAACATCGTGGAAAGGGAGGGTATCTCCGTCAGTCATCCGGCCAAATTTCTCCTGGTCGGCACGATGAACCCGGAGGAAGGGGAGTTGCGTCCCCAAATAGCCGATCGAATCGGTCTGCAAGTGGAAGTTCACGCTTTGATGAACAAACCGCAACGGGTGGAAGTCATCAAACGGCGGGAAGCTTTTTTGGCCGACCCTGTGGGTTTCGACTTTATTTATCAAGGCTATCAGGAAAAACTGCGTTCCAGCATGGAACACGCCATTGCCCTCCTACCTCGAGTCACGGTTTCCGACCGTTTTTATGAAGCGATCGCCGGCTTGACCCTCAAGGCCGAAGTCCCCAGCCATCGGGCGGATTTAGCTATTTTCCAATGCGCTCGGACCCTAGCGGCCGTTGAAGGACGGACCACGGTGGAAACCAAGGACATACTTGAAGCCGCCACTTTAGCCCTGGGCCATCGACTGCCCTATGATCCCTTTGTTTCCGGTCCACACCTTGATCCGAACTTACTGAAACGATACCTGGAAGATATCCTGGAAGAACCGATCACCAAAAAAAAAACAACGTTGATGTAGAAGCTCTTCGCGACCTGGTTCTAACCGAAACCTATGCGCCGGAAATAGCGGCGGAAGACATCCATTTATCCGAAGCTCCCGACTTGGCTCGTGAACGCCACTTATTTCTCCACTCCACCGCCGGCCGGCGGGGGGAAAAAATCAGAAGTCGTTTTCGAGGCAAGTACACCAGAGCCAAATGGCCCCAAGACCAGAGCCGTGATCTGGCTATCGAAGCGACCCTTCGCGCCGCGGTGTTGCGGATGGTCGGAGAAAAAAATTCGACCCTGGATATCCGGCCTCAAGACTTTCGTGAAAAAATCCGGCGATACCGATCTCCCTGGGTCATGGTTTTTGTCATGGATAACAGTTGGTCCATGCACGTGGAAACTACCATCGAAAAGACCAAAAGAGTCGTCGTCGAACTGCTTGAAGACGCCCGAAACCACCACGATAAGGTGGCGTTGGTCGCTTTTCGCCATAATCGACTCCCCGAAGCCACCGTCTGCCTGCCACTGACCAGAAGCTACACCCTGGCCGCGAAAGCACTCCAACGCATCCCTATCAGCGGCACCACTCCTCTACCCGACGGCCTACGCCAGGCCCTGCATATACTTCGGCAAGAAAAAATCAAATATCAAAACGCCATCCCGGTGGCGGTCATCATCACCGATGGATTACCCAATATTCCCTTACATCCCGGGGGTGATCCCTATCATGATATAGACCTCCTTTGCCTACGCATGCGCCGGGAAGGCATAGCAACCATAATCGTGGATATAGAACCTACCGGCATGGCCGCGGGACGCAACAACTGCCGCCGCATGGCCACTCTCAGCCGAGGCCGTTATCTGACTTTATCCAGCTTGACCCGCCACGGGCTGGAAGCGTCTCTGGCGCAAAACCTTTAGTTGGAAATTCCTCGCGGCCGGCCGCTAGAAATCTCCGACATGTCAGGAACCAAAGTGTTTTAATTTTTGCTCGCTAGCCTGTAACAAGTTACCGGGAATGCGCTCGCCCGCTTGTTAAATATTTAAAAATCCAAGCCAGGTCATCCATGGGGAGGAGACTATATGAACGGGTCAGGCCCAATTGTTAAACCGGAAACGATCCCGACCAACTTGGCCAAATGGATGGTAGACAACGACGATCCGTCCATTAGTTTATTGACCGCCATCGGGGATGCTGGTGAACTCCGATGTAAATTTGAACCCACATCGGACGATACGGTTAAGATATTCACCCACTGGTGGCCGGAAGCTCGGCTTGAAGAAACCACGACACAACTCCTGGCCGAGGGACTTATCGAAGCCGACTCCGACCGAAGTTTTGCCTTACCCTCTCGACTGCAACCTACCTTAAAAGCATCTTTAACCGAGTTTTATAGCCATGATTCCAGTTTTTTCAACGATATTTTCGACGGTTTTTCACGATACCTGCAACAAGAGCAACCGGAAGTCGTTCCGGCAGACCCCTCCATCGACCTTTGGAACGGCCGAACTTACCTTACCGGCGAACGCCGACATCATTTGATATATCGCTCTTTTCCTCTTTTATTCGAAGCTCCTCCCGAAGATTATTTATTGGTTATCTCCGAGTATCCTGATACGGTTCTGGAGAAAATAATTGAAAACTTCGTAGCCGATGCCTCTCGCCGAAATCGTGTAGCCATCCTCGATCTTGATCAGACTCAGAAGGTCAATCTGACTCGCAGTGAGGTCTTTGTCCATTTTGAACGCTATCTCCGTCGAGCCCACGGGCTGCGGATCAGAACGGTCCCGACCCTGAGCCGAGCCTTGGCCGACGGGGCTATCCTTAACTTGGAAATGGGATGAATTAACTGCCGACCCGGCAGAAACCGTTTCCGACCATCGTGAATCCATAATTGAAGCTCCCCGCCGCAAGCGGCGAGAAGTCTTCAACATGCGCGGAACGAAAGCGTTTTAATTATTTACTCACTAGCCCCACGGCAAGCTAGGGGAAATGCGTCAGCTCCCATGTTCACCGCCTAATTGCGGCGCGGACATATGCTGCGGTTGGAACTCCCCGCGGCAAGCTAGGGGGAGGACGCCCAATCGCACTTTCACCACCTTTAAGCAACGAGGGATATAAATCCTTGCGGCGACAGTCTTTTCACTGAGTAATTTTCCGTCTTCGACGGAATTTACGCCTGATCGGCAATCAGGCGGTGGATATGAGGAGTGAAAAACAGAACACCATCACTGGCATTGGAGGGACGATCATGACTTTGTATCGAGGAAACGACATTATCGCCGAGTA
>JADFXS010000203.1 GCA_015233515.1 Deltaproteobacteria bacterium
TCATTATCCCCTCCCGCGCTCTCATTGATAAACATATTACACATTCGTGTGTATTATGCCAAGAGATTTTTATGTAAAAATACACAAAATATTTCTTAATTTACGTCCACAACGATCAAGGGCAACTTATTTCTAAGCGGGACAGGAACCTGACTTTTTCGATATTGAATCTCACTATCGCCTAATAAAGCTTGGCACCAAATTGGCACCAAAAAAAGGCCTATCTAAAAAGATAAGCCGCTTAATTTATACTATATATCTGGTCGGGGCGAGAGGATTTGAACCTCCGACATCCTGCTCCCAAAGCAGGCGCGCTAACCAGGCTGCGCTACGCCCCGATAATGAAATTTAAAGGGCCTGAAAGCCCTCTTCCACTTGACTCCGGTTCATCGCCGTATATCTCCGTCAAGTCGACGCAATACTATCCTGAAATTTCCATCGCGTCAAGGAGTCAACTAACGGCCGGACCGAAGGCAGTCCACCAGCATAAAAATCCCTTGTTTATAGCCATGAGAAGTTATATGTTCCGGATAAGAGTGGGTTATATCCGCTAAGCTTCCAAGCGGATCATATTTTCAGGTGACGATATTCAACATGCCAATGCCATTTAAACAAATTGTCATCGTAGTCAAAAACGACGACCGGGCTAGAGCTGAAGCCGAAGACCTGCGGAACTGGCTGGAACAGCTCGGTCTCGCCGTCCTGGTCGATCGTCCGCGAGTCAGCGGATGCGGATATGAGCGCGAAGAAAAACCGGCTCAACCTCCGGTGGCCCTGATTGTGGTCCTGGGAGGCGATGGAACCCTGCTCTACGCGGCCCGAACCTTTGCTTTCACCGGCGCTCCGCTGTTGGGCGTGAATATGGGCGGTCTCGGCTTTCTGACGGAGCTTAACCGGGAAAGCCTGCGTCCGGCGCTCGAACAAGTCCTGGCCGGCAATTATCAGATTGAAAACCGGATGATGCTGGATGTGGAAATCCGGGGGCCGAACGACACGCTGACCACCACCACCGTGCTCAATGACGCGGTCATCAACAAAGGCGTCCTGGCCAGGATCATCGAATTATCGGTCAAGGTCGATCATTGGAACCTGACGTCCTATCGGGCCGACGGACTGATCATCGCCACCCCCACCGGGTCCACGGCTTACAACCTGGCCGCCGGCGGTCCGATTGTCCATCCCGCCCATGAATCGATCCTGTTGACCCCCATCTGCCCCTTTACCTTGAGCAACCGGCCGTTGATTCTGCCAAAAAATTCGGTGATCGAAATAAGGTTAGGCGCTGATGCCGATGATGTCTATCTGACTTCGGACGGCCAAGTTTCCTGTCCCTTGACCCCGAAAAACCTGATTACCGTCCGCAAATCCGAAAGCGGCGTCCGCCTGATCAAGAATCTCCAGCAGAATTATTTCCATATCCTCCGGACAAAGCTGGGTTGGGGCTAAGACGACCGAGCCCCGGTGAAAAAGCTCAAGGCCGCCGGATGAATCCGGCAGTTCACCGGCAAGGGTCCGCCGTATTCTCCGTCATATTGAAAATGCCCGGCGCCGGCAGGACTGAAGAAAGCCAGGCTTTCCCTGACCGGGACTATCAGGTCGGCGGCGGCGGTCAAATTCAATCCCGATCCCAAGCCGAGAGCGGAACGCAGCAAACCGGTCATGCCCCGGCCGCGGAACAGATACAACCGGTATCCCTCGCCGGGCGGTATGTTAAAAAAGGCCGCGTAGTTGGTGATCGCGCATAAAATCGCCAGGTAGTATCCACCTTTCAAACGGCGACCGTCCACTTCGGCCTCGATCTCCGGCCAGGGTTCTTTCCGCCAAGCCGCCAAACCGGCCTTGATATAGATCCAATTACTGACCGGACCTCGACGGCCCATGGCGACCCGCCGCACCATGGCCGCATCCAGCCCCGCGCCGATAAAAGCCACGGCCAGACCTTCCCCGAAAGAGGCCGCATCCACGGTCCGCCGAGCACCGCGAGCCAGAGTCGCCACCGCTCCATCCAAAGTCCGGGGCAGATTCAGATGACGAGCCAGGCAATTGCTGAGACCTAAGGGGATAATGCCGACGGGCTTCCGACAACCGGTTTTAAATACGGCGGAAGCTACTTCATTGATCGTGCCGTCTCCGCCCACCGCCACCAAACCGGAAAAATTCGCGGCGCAATCCCGGATGATTTCGCCGGCCGACCCGGGACCGGTCATCAGGAAAACTTCGGCGGTCAGACCGTGATTTTTAAAAATATCGGGGAGAAGAGGGGCGATTTTGGCTCCGGAACCGCCGCCGGAGATAGGGTTGACCAGAACCAGAAAATTTGGCGGTTTCACCTTATTGATCATATTTGTAATCGAAAACCCGAGCCATGATTTCCTCGCTGACCGTGTAGGGGTCGGCTTTCCTGGCCACCAAATCTTCCACATAGCGGTCCAAGTCGCCGTTTTGATCCAGCTTCCGGACGATGGTTTCCACCACCCCTTGCTTGATCAGGTCCATGACCTCCATCCTGGTCTTGAGGCGGATCAGGCGCCGGTGGTATTCGCCGCCGCCCTGGCTAAGAAATTCGCGGTGGAGAAGGATCGCCGACCAAAGTTCGGTCAGTCCCTGCCCGCTCTTGGCCGTGGTTTTGATCACCGGCGGAGTCCAGTCCCGGGCGACGGTGTCGGCGGCATGAGCCAATTCCAGCATGCCCCGGATATCATCCATCGTCCGGTCCGCGCCGTCCTTATCCGCCTTGTTGATGGCAAAAACGTCGCCGACTTCGAGAATCCCGGCTTTAATGGCCTGGATATCATCCCCCATTCCGGGCGCCATGACGATGACCGTGGTATGGGCGGTGCGGGCGATATCCACCTCATCCTGCCCTACTCCCACGGTCTCCACGATGATCACGTCTTTGCCCATGGCGTCCAGGACCATGATCGCCCCGCGCGTGGACTGGGTGAGTCCGCCGAACTGCCCGCGAGTCGCCATGGACCGAATAAAGACCTCTTCGTCCGTGCCATGACGCTGCATCCGCAAACGATCCCCCAAAATAGCTCCGCCGGTGAACGGGCTGGTGGGGTCCACGGCCAGGACGCCCACGGTCAGATTTTGATCGCGCAGGAGCTTTATCAGACCATCGGTCAGGGTGCTCTTCCCCACGCCGGGCGCGCCGGTGATCCCCAGAACAAAGGCCCGCCCGGTAAAGGGAAACAGGCTTTTTAACACCGGACGCGCCGTCGGACCGTGGTCGTCGATTTCGCGTATCAGCCGGGCCACGGTCCGGATATCGCCTTGACGGACTTTGTCGACTATTTCGCGAATCTCATGTTCTTCATGGCTTTTCATAGAATTATTTCAGTAAATCCCTGGCAATGACCAGACGTTGAATTTCCGAGGTCCCTTCATATAGAGTGGTTACCCGAACATCCCGGGCCAGACGCTCCACCGGGAAGTCCCGGGTGTACCCGTACCCGCCCAGCATCTGCACCGCCTTATAACAGGCCCGGTTGGCGGCTTCCGAGGCATAGACCTTGGCCATGGCCGCCTCACGGGTGAACGGCCGGCCGTTTTCCTTGAGCCAGGCCGCCCGCATAATCAACATCCGCGCGGCCTCGAGTTCGGTATACCCATCAGCGATCATCCATTGAATCGCCTGAAAATTTGCGATGGGTTGGCCGAACTGGACGCGCTCCTTGGCATAGTTGGTAGCGAAATCCATGGCCGCCAGACCGATCCCCAATGATAACGAGGCGATGCCGATCCGGCCGCCGTCCAGTTCCATCAGGGCGATAGGAAACCCCTCATGGAGCCGGCCTAAAAGCTGGGTCGCGGGCAGACGGCAATCGTCGAAACCGAGCTGATTGGTGGACGAGGCCCGTTGGCCCATTTTTTCTTCATCCTTACCCACGGTAAAACCAGCGGTTCCCGGCTCGATTAAAAATACCGAAATCCCCCGCCCTTTTCCAGCGTTTTTATCCGTCACCGCCCAGACGACAAAAACCCCGGCGTATTCGGCGGAACTGATAAACATCTTTGATCCGTTCAAGACAAAGTCGTCTCCATCCCGGACCGCCGTGGTCCGCATATTGCCGGGATCGGAACCGGCCTGGGCTTCGGTCAAGCCAAAGGCTCCGGCCGAGTATTCTCCGGAAGCCAGCTTGGGAATGTATTTTCGCTTCTGTTCCTCTGCCCCGAACTCCAGAATAACTTCCGCGACCATGTTGGTCACAGACATGGTCACTGCCGTGGACGCGCAAGCCCGGGCGATCTCGGTGACCGCCAGGCTGTAGGCCACCGCGCCGACATCGGCGCCGCCGTATTCCTCGGGTATGTTCATACTCATCAAACCCAGTTCGGCCATTTTCTTCAAATTGGCCACCAGGATAGGGCGATCCTTGGTCTCATCCAACCGGGCCGCCACGGGAGCCAATTCACGGCCGGCAAAATCCGCGGCCATGTCCCGGATCATTTTTTGCTCGTCAGTCAACTCAAATTGCATGTCTCCCTCCGGTAAACCCGCTGCTTATTAATGATATTCGAAAACACGCCCCTAGCGGCCCAAACGATGATATCCGCCGCTCCCCAGAAACAATGCCTCGGAGCCGTTTTAAATTGCTCAAACTTGCTTCCCAACGGATCGTATAGTGTCATGCCGCAAAGAGAAATCTCTAAGCTCAAATAACGTTCTTTGAAAAGAATAGAGATTTCTCCCTATGGTCGAAATGACCATAAACGGGCGTTTCTTGGCGCCATAACCCTGGGTCCCGCAAGGTCGGGCCCTACTAAGAGTTTCCCCGGTAATCCCCAGGCGATAGAGCATTGAAATGGGAGATTTGAACCGGTCCAATCAGAAAAATTCCCTATAATCCGGGCGAGTGGGTCATAAACCCTAAAAGCTCGTCCATCGCGCCGGCGCTCGGATCAGCTATATTTCTTTCATGAAGCCGAGGCGGGGTACGTTGAATTTGATCTCCTTGACCCCGGGAACATCGCCCAAAAATGACAATATTTCCCGTTCCAGAACGGACTCGATCTTAGGATAAAGCTGAGTATCCACTTCGATGTAAATGACGCGATCCTTGGCGGTCACGCCTAGATGACTGTAGTTTTTCACCAGGCGGGTTTTGACCTGGGAGGCCAGGACCAAATCTTCCAGAGCCCTTTGGGAAGCAATAGTATTTTGAAAGGGCGGCAGTTTGGCCGCGTGGCAGATCATATCCACGGCGTCATCCACGGAAAATTTTCTGATGTGAATGACCATGTCGTAAAGACAGGGGTCGGCCGGGTCGACGCCATACAGGTCCATGCTCCAGCGGCGCCGTTCTTCATCATCTTTTTGAAGGGTGCTTAAGGCTTCTTCGTTGGAGATACGCTCCCGCTCCATTTCCAGACGGACCCGCGTCTCCAGGTCGGCCACAATCCGAATTTTAAGGACATGCTGCACGTCCTTGAGGAACATATGCCCGGCC
>JADFXS010000204.1:0-4156 GCA_015233515.1 Deltaproteobacteria bacterium
TTTTTTTGCATAGAAAATTTGCATAAATTAGGCAGTCCGAGTCCGCTATAACTCCCGGCGGCAAGTTAAATAAATTATGTTCACATATATTTCGGCTCCGAGGTTTACGGAAATTGTTCTTGGCGTGAACTAATTGACATAATGTGATTTCCGCAAACCTCGAAAGTAACGCTTTTTTGATCAACCGGACGGGACGTTTAAACGAATCGACAAACAAAAATCCACGCCCACATTAATCGGCGCTCAGGCTTTCCCGGCTGAACCAAATTTGTCGATAAAAGACTCCACCACCGATTGAGTTTCACGGCGCATATGTTCAAGAATGCGCACTGGTTCATAGTCTCCGGGTTTATCTTTCATATAGGTAAAAAGAGAATCACGGAAGGTGTGCTTGATTTGCGTGGAAACATTGATTTTTGTGCCACCTTCCCGAATACACCTGCTAAATACCTCGTCGGATAACCCAGTCCCGCCGTGTATGGCTAGACAGCATTCAACCCGCGCATTGATCTCACTGAGCACATCAAAGGCGATTTTAGGTTCACCTTTGTAAACACCATGAGCCGTACCGATGGCCGGCGCAAACACGTCCACACCGGTGCGTTTGACAAACTCGACAGCCTGCCGGGGATCAGCCAGGTGGCTTTCCGATTCCTTGACATGAATCTCGTCTTCAACTCCAACAATAGCCCCCAGTTCTCCTTCAACCGTGACATTATGAGGTCGCGCCATTTCCACAACTTCACTGGTCAGTCGAACGTTTTCCTCGAAAGGAAGACTGGAAGCATCGATCATTACTGAAGACCATCCTGAATCGATACAATCACGGATCACTTTTATATCCATGCAGTGATCCAGGTGAAGGGCGACGGGGACAGGCGAAATTACAGCCAGCGCCTTCACTGTGGCCGCGATACACGCGCAACCCAGCAGTTTGACCGTTTTGGCCGAGGTCTGCACGATAACAGGTGCTTTCTTGGCTTCCGCGGCCCGAATCACCGCCTGCACGGTAACCGGATCGACGATATTGAAAGCGCCAACGGCATAAGCGCCCTTACGCGCACGCCAAAGCATATCCTTTAAATTTTCATAAGCCATGGCTCTAAACCCTCCATTTTGGTAAACAGTCGTTCCCTTCTAGGAGGCCGGGCTATTTACGATCGGTTGTTTATTTTCTCCGAGGCGCTGGTAGTTCCCCGCAGCGGGCTGCGGGGAATGCTCTCGCCTGTATGTTGAACCAGATTCCAGGTGATAATGTCCTACTCCACTCCCTGAAATTTGGAGATGCCGACGAAGACTTTTTCTTTGAGCGCCTGATAAGTCTCCCTGAACAGAGCAAACAACTGGTTATATACTTCAACATTCGCCGGAATCGGCTCCCAGCGTTTATCCACATGAACCATGTTGTCTATAGCTTCGTGAATGTTGGCATAGATACCGACCCCTAACGTGGCCAATATTGCCGCGCCGAGCGCCGTGGCTTCACTGACCTTTACGGTTTCCACGGGTTTACCATAGACATCCGCCTGAATTTGGTTCCACAGCTGCGATCTGGCCGCTCCCCCTGTCACCCGATAATACTGGAACTCTTTAAACGGCGCTTCTTGCAAGGACTCGAGCATATCTCTCATTTCGTAGCAGATGCCTTCCATTGCGCCTCTGATGACATCCGCTTTTTTGTGAGCAAACGTCATTCCCACCAGGGTGCCCCGGGCGTACGAATCATAGTATGGACAAGCCGCGCCGGCCAACCATGGCAGAAAGATCAATCCTTTGGCTCCCGGAGGAGATTGCACCGCGGCTTGCGTCAACAAGTCATAAACATCCAGTCCGGCCACTTCCGCCGCCGATGTCTCCAGTTGACAAAGAGTGTGTCTCAGCCATCGGAAACTGCTCGCCGCCGCGCTGGCGTGACCTTCCATCTCCCAGTGATCGGTACCCGGGTGGCCAAGGACGTGGTTTTTCCCACCGGGATGCCGGATCGGCTTGGATGAATAACCTATGCACAAGCCCGCGGTTCCAAGACAGATTGAAGCTAATCCTTCCTTGGCGTTTCCCACGCCGATCGCGCCACACTGCTGGTCACCGCTGCCCACAATGATCGGGGTTCCCACGGCAAGACCGGTTTTCTCGGCAACTTCGGGGGGGATTTCTCCCACTTTTGTTCCCGGTCGGTAGTTGGTGGGGTATTTTTCAACATCCACCTCGAAAATTTTTGCCAGCCGACGGTCGTATTCGATCGTGTCGGCGTTAACGATTTGCCACCATCCGGCATCATCGTCATCGTCGTAGTAATCATTTCCACCGTAGGCTTTGATCAGCATCGCCTGTGGAGTGATCAGTTTATAGGTCTGGTCGTACAGTTCGGGATGATGTTTCTTAAACCAGTAAACCTTGGATGACGGCCACACCGCGCCGATGGGGAAGCCCGTTATGTTGTAGAGATCCATTTCGCTCATGCCGTGCGCCGCCAGTCTTTCGCGCATCCAAGGCAGCATTTCCGTTCCGCGTAAGTCTTGCCAAATGAAGATGTGGGTAAGAAAATTACCATTCTTATCAACAGGAACAAAAGTGGATCTCATGTTAGTAAAACTGATGGCGGCAATATCCTTAGGATCGATCCCGCTTTTTTTTATGGCCTCACCTGTAGATTTATATGCCAGGGCAATGACATCTTCAGCCTTTTGCTCGACCCAGCCCGGTTTGGGATAGAAGGTCGGCGTTTCATAGTAAGCGCTGCCTTTTTCCCTTCCTTGAGTATCGAAAACGACACTCCTCGCCCCCATGGTACCTGCATCAACACCGACGACGTACCGATTTTTCATAACTGAGCCCTTTCTGACGTTTTTTTCTTGCCATGCTCCCCATAACCGCATTAACAGGCATCACATGTCAGGCAGTCCTCCTAATCAAGCAAGCGACCGCTAACTCCGTAGCCTGCTACGGAGTTAGCGGGCAAAGAACAAAAACGCTTTCATACCCGACATATCGAAGCATCCCCGCAGCTTGCCTCGGGGAGCTTCATCATGTATAATGAGTATGGTTCTCCCTTGCCTGCCACGGGGTTAACAAGCAGGAAGCAAAAACGCTTTCGTTCCTTACATGTTGAAGATTTCCCGCGGCTTGCCGCGGGAAGCTTCAACCTGGTCAAAAGGACCCTGATCTCCGAGGGATTCCTATTTTAGAGGTAACTGCAAAACTGCCCTTTTGGCCCAACTCTTCGTCGAGCTCTATTTTGAAGTCCTCAAAATACGTCAGTATTCCCGCGGCTTCAAAATCTCGCTCTTCTCGATCCGAGCCAAAATTCCTAGTTTGGCAATCACTTCTTTATTGTGACATTCTTGCCGTAATAAATTTCTTCAATAAGCGGCAGTTCATCTATAATTTGAGCGCCTGCTCGCGTTCCGATCAGATCGGCTCCCGCCAAAATAGCGCCAAAAGCGACTTGCGGCGTCCAGAAAGATCCGGTTCCAGCGACCTTGACGCCGATATGGGGCGATACACTGTCGCGCATCAGCTTCACTTCCGCCATGGACGGGCCTCGCGGAGCTCTTCCGGTGGAGCTTTTCACGTAGCTTCCGCCGCCTTCTTCAACACACTTGCACGCGGCCACGATTTCGTCTTTGGTTAAATACGCCACTTCGATAATGATTTTGGTTATTATACCCTGGGCGGCTTTGACCAGGTTTCTGATTTCCTGGGTCACCAATTTGTAGTTTTTGTCCTTTAACGCGCCAATATCTATGACCATATCCAGAGCCTTGGCTCCAAGCCTTATCATATCCTCGGCCGCGGCCAACTTGATGGCTTCAGACCCTGAACCGAAAGGAAAATCCAACACTACGCTCGGTTCGCAATCCACTCCCTTCAATCCCTCAACAACCATAGGCAGGAAGTTCGGGTTGACGCAAAAAGAATTGAAACGATACTTTTTGCATAGTCCGATGCCTTCTTCTATGTTTGCTTTTACCGACTCCGGATGCAAAACCGAATGATCGATCATTTTAGCCAGTGATTCCTTGGTGAGGTCTATTCCTCTGACATTAATCATTTGAAAACCTCCATGCAATGTCATAAATAGTGAATATAGGATTTAATATCAAATCGTTGCCTGATTATCTCAGACATCGCCATCCGCTCCGGGCAGCTCATCCAA
>JADFXS010000204.1:4183-5451 GCA_015233515.1 Deltaproteobacteria bacterium
CGCCGTTGACATCCACCGTAATTCCCGTGACGTAAGCGCTTTCCTCGGACACCAGGAACAGGACCACACCCGCGATATCTCCGGGTTCGGCCACTCGGCCCATGGGAATGTCCTTGGTAAAGTTTTCCAAACTTCTTGGAGCTTCCGGGTGATTTCCCAAGGGAGTATCCGCAATACCCGGGCAAATGGTGTTGACCCGGATGTTCTCTTTCACCCATCTTCTGGCGGCGTATTTGGTCAGACTGATGACCCCGCCTTTAGCCGCCGTATAGTGTGGCCCTCCAAAGCTGCTCCCACTCTTGGCCGACGAAGAGGAAAGCTGAACAATTCTTCCGCCGCCGCTTGCTTTCATGAATGGATAAATTTCTCGCAAGCAGTAGAAATAGCCGGTCAAATCGACCTTCATCACTTGTTCCCACTCTTCGTCGCTGCATGTCTCTATGGGGCTGAATTTGATCAGGGCTGCCCCACTAATCAATATGGTGATCTTACCCGCGGTGTCATAAACGTACTTCATGCCCTTTTTCACGAATTCCGAATCGCCGATATTCATGTGAACGGTAAATGCTTGGCCGCCTTGCGCCTTGATCTGGGCGGCTGTTTCCGCGTTTCCGGCGTCGTTGATATCCGCGCAGGCGACGATTGCCCCGTTCATGGCCAATTCCATGGCGATACCTCGATCTAGTCCTGAGGCGGCGCCGGTCACAATAGCCACATCACCTGCCAACCGCTGGCTTTTTAATGACATAATAATACCTCCTTACAGCCTAGGCTGATGTTAAAGCCCGAGCAGTGATTAATCGTAGAGATAAGGTTTATCTGGACATTACCTGGGACAAAGTTTCTTGATATCTTTTATGAACATTCCATCCTGTGGCCTCAGGTTTACGAGAACGGCAAAATCGATAAACTATCTCAGCGTTATGTTGTTAATGTTCGTTTCTTGGTCGAAAGACGGTATACATTCAAAATAACTGTCAGTTATACCCTAGTTGAATTCGCGCGCACTGGATTCATTCAATGTGTATGATCAGTTCTTCGGGTTTGTTGATGATGAAATTGGGACCAGCTTCTTTGAGTTCCTTCAGCCCGCCAAAACCATAGGCGACTCCACAAGAAAGCGTCTTGGCCGCCTTGGCCGCTTGAATATCCGAATAAGAATCGCCGACCATGAGAGCCCGCTCGGCAGATGTCTCAAAACGATCAAGGATTTTGGTTATAGCTTCGGGATCGGGTTTGCGTTTGGCCGAATCCGGCCCGACAACCAT
>JADFXS010000205.1:0-1220 GCA_015233515.1 Deltaproteobacteria bacterium
TGCGCCGGAGCCGGCAAAACTCCTGGTTCATCTTCCAGAGAAAAATTGAACCTCCACATTGAGTACCGCCGGGGCTCTTCGATATATAAGAAAGGAAAGTATTATATTTTGTTCGCTGACCCGCGGCAAGCTGCGGGGAATGCGCTCGCCTACAGGTTGAAGCACTTGTCAAAACGTTTGGTTTGTCGTAACCTTGTGTTATGGGATTACTTGAAGAACTAAATAAACTTAATCGTTATCTGGATGATGGCACGTATCGGGCGCAATACGAATACGGCAGCGAAGAACTTCGCCTCGAACTACTGGAAACCGCGGATTTATTGTTTGAAGTGGCGGACAAGGTTGAAGAAGTCCTGACGGATTTCATGGTCCGGCAAAAGTTTGGGATTAAGTCTTCCATCAAAAGTGACGACTAAAAGATTGGAAAGTCTATAGGCCGGCCGCGGACCGAAAACTTCGGGTCCGAGCGTCCCATAATAAACCCTGACGCATCTAGGAACATTCCGGGAGTATAACCATGAAATATCGTTATTCAACCGCGGCAGCCATGATCGCGGCCGTGGTTTTTCACATCCTGCTGGCTTCCGGCCTGGTATGGGCCGCCGATAAGGAGCAAAATATGACAGGACTGAATTACCGGTTAAGCCCGGGGCAGCCCGTGGTCGAAATCGTCTCACCCAAACCTCCGGCTGTAGCCCAAATTTTATCCGATTCGGAAACTAAAAAACTTATAGATCGCTTACCCCCCTTGCCCGCGGAAGGTCATGAAAAGACTTTCAACCTGCCGCCCGAATCGCCGCCCGCGCCCCAGCCGGGGAAAGTAGTCAAAGAACCTTTCCCGCCGGAACAACTCCAAACCCAACCCAGCCCTACGACCGTCGGACCTCTGGAACTGGTTCGTAAATCTCCGGAAGGCGAAGTCCCGATGGCGCCCAATTTGAGCCTGACCTTTTCCCAACCCATGGTGTCCTTGACCGGGCTGGACGATTTGGCTTCGCTTCCGATTCCGGTTCGCCTTACGCCTCAACCAGCCGGTGCTTGGCGTTGGCTGGGGACCAAAACTCTGATCTTCGAACCGATCGACCGTTTCCCCATGGCCACTGAATATTCCGTGGAAGTGCCCAAGGATACGCCATCAGCTATAGGAAGCCGTCTGGCGTCTTCACAGAAATGGACTTTTACTACTCCCCCGCCCAGAATTACCCAAAGCCATCCCACTG
>JADFXS010000205.1:1386-5449 GCA_015233515.1 Deltaproteobacteria bacterium
CCCAGCAATGCGCGACCGGGTCGAACAGGCTGGAGACGGCCGATGGCTGGCTTTCCGCTTGGACCGGAAGTTGCCGGTGGACACTCAAGTCGCCGTCACTGTGGGTCCGAACATTCCTTCGGCCGAAGGACCTCTCCAGACCAAGTTCCCTTACGGCTTTTCTTTTAGGACTTACGGCCAATTTAAAGTTGAAGATCATTCCTGTCGGTCGGATCAAGACTGCCGGCCGCTGTCGCCGTGGAGTATTTTTTTTACCAACTCCGTGGATCCGGAAGCTTTTGTCCCTTCCCAGGTGTCGGTCGATCCTCAGGTGGCCGATCTGAAGGTTGAAGCAAATGGACGCTATTTATCAATCCGCGGCCAGACTAAGGGCCGGACCACTTATACCGTCCGTCTCAAGGCCGATCTGAAGGATGAGTATGGCCAAACCCTGGGCCGAGAACAAACCTTGACCTTTAAGGTCGGATCCAGCTTTCCGCTGCTGACCGCGCCGGGTGGTAACTTCGTGGTTTTGGAACCAGGCGCCAAACCGGCCTATTCCGTGTTCACTATCAACCACAATCGTTTAAAAGTCCGTTTATATTCGGTTAACGCGGCGGATTTTCAAGCAGCCAAGGAGTACATGGCGGAATATGGCGATAAACCGCTAAATCCTCCGCCCGGACGATTGATAGTGGATAAGGTAATCGAAGTCAAAGGCGAACCGGATCAATTGGTGGAAACCGGCATTGACCTCACGCCGGTATTGAAAAACGGGCGGGGGCAGGTGTTCGTGATCGTGGAACCCGAAGGAAAAGGGGTTCAGAAAATCAATCGCCATTTCCGCCATGCTCCAATAGTAAAATCCTGGGTTCAAGTGACCGCCATGGGCTTGGATGCTTGGGCTGATCACAGCGACCTCATCGTCTGGACCAACTCCTTGAAAGACGGTTCGCCTTTGTCCGGTGTGGAAGTCGCTTTGTGGCCGAACGGCCCCAAGGCGATCAGCGGAAATGACGGTCTGGCCCGTTTACCCTTACCGGATAAGGCCACGGCGCATTTGCTCGTAGCCAAACACGATCAGGATTCAGCCATTTTACGCGCCAATAATTCCTGGTGGGAAAACGATGGCTGGCACCGTCAAAAAGTGAGCGATCAACTGCGATGGTACGTATTTGATGACCGGAAAATGTACCGACCCGGAGAAGAAGTCCGAATCAAGGGCTGGGTGAGACGTTGGGGCGGCAGTTCCAAAGGTGACATCAGTCTGCCGCCCGGCGAGGCCAGGCGCTTGAGTTATCATTTTTACGACTCCCGCAAGGTGGAGTTGGCCAGCGGCCAGACGACCCTGGGTGGCTTGTCCGGCTTTGACCTGACCATCAAGATTCCGGACAAGGTCAATTTGGGCGCCGCCCAGCTTTCCTTGGTCAACGAAGGCGGCCCGGCTGATATTGAAGAGCGGACTTACAATCATTCATTTGAAATTCAAGAATTTCGCCGGCCGGAGTATGAAGTCAAGGCGGGTATCGCTGAAGGACCATACCTGGTGGGCGGTGGAACCGACCTGACCGTCACCGCGGCGTACTATGCCGGTGGCGGCTTGCCGGATGCGGAAGTCAAATGGTTGGTCTCCGCTAATCCCGGTTTTTTTACTCCTCCGGGGTGGGATTTATTCACTTTTGGTGAATCCCGCTTCAATTATTACTATGATTATAAAGGCAGCGAATCCCAGCACGAAGAACCCAAGGAATTAACCGGCCGCACCGATAGCGCCGGCGCTCATCATCTACACCTGGATTTTCAGGCCGCGAACCCGCCTCGACCTTACGCGGTCCAGGCTGAAGCCACGGTCATGGATGTCAATCGTCAAGCCTGGACCGCGACCCAACACCTCCTGGTCCATCCGGCCAAGCTATACGTCGGCCTAAAAACGGCCCGCTCCTTTGTTCAACCCGGTCAGCCACTACCGGTGCAAATAATTACCACCGACCTGGACGGCCGGCCTATTCCGGATCAACCCATCAATCTTCACGCGGTTCGGGTCGGCTGGGGTATTCAAAAAGGTCGTTGGATTCAGGAAGAAACCGTGGAAACTTCCGCCGCTCTCACTTCGAGCGAACAACCGATAAACAAGGAATTTATTTTCAAATCGGGTGGTATGTATCGGATGACCGCCACGATCAAGGACGCTCAAGGCCGACCCAATCGCACGGATATCAATTTCTGGGTCAGCGGCGGCCCGCGTCCGCCGGCGCGTAAAATTGAAAAGGAAAAAATGACCCTGATCCCGGACAAAACCGAATACCACCCCGGGCAGACCGCCGAGATTCTGGTGGAAGCGCCGTTCTGGCCGGCGGAAGCCCTGGTAACCTTGCGGCGTTCCGGACTGGTGGATCATCAACGGTTGTCCATCAGCGGCCCGTCATTCACGATCAAGGTGCCCATTGTTGAATCGTATATACCCAATTTGTTGGTCCAGGTGGATTTGGTCGGGGCGGCCGCTCGTTCTGACGATCAAGGCCGGGTCGATGAGGAACAACCTAAAAGACCGGCCTATGCCAGTGGGTCTATCGGCCTTAGTGTTCCACCTCAAGCCCGGCGATTGACCTTGGAGGTCGCCCCGGCGGAAAAGAAACTGGACCCCGGAGCGAAAACTTCGGTGGAAGTCGCCGTGACGGATGCGACGGGCCGACCTCTCCCCAAAGCGGAAGTCGCGATCGTCGTTGTGGATGAAGCCATTTTGGCTCTGACCGGATATCAGCTGACCAACCCGATGGATGTTTTCTATCTTGAACGAACCGCGGATGTCAGCGACTTTCATTCCCGTCAGGACCTTTTGCTTATCGATCCGCAAAAACTCCAGGATGCCGCCAAACAGGCGGAAGATGAAATGGTCCGCTCCAGCATGAAAATGGCCAGGGTCATGTCCGAGGAAGGGGCGGCCCCGCCGATGCCGGCGCCGATGGTGCAATCCGCGGGAGCTCCCGGCGGCGGTGAATCCAAACCTCAGCCCATTAAAATGAGAGCAGACTTCCGGGCCTTGGCCGTTTTTGCGCCTTCGGTGCCGACCGACGATCAAGGCCGAGCTAAAATTACCTTTACTATTCCGGACAGTCTGACCAGGTATCGAGTCATGGCCGTGGCCGTGGCCGGTGAAAAGCAGTTCGGCTTGGGGGAATCCTCCATAACCGCCAGACTGCCGCTGATGGTCAGGCCGTCTCCACCGAGATTCTTGAACACCGGGGACGCCTTGGAATTGCCCATCGCTGTCCAGAACCAGACCGACAAACCAATGGATGTGCGGATAGCCCTGCGGGCCGCTAACTTGGATCTAACCGCCGGCCAGGGACGAGTAGTCAATGTCCCGGCCAATGACCGAGTGGAAGTCCGTTTTCCGGCCGGCACTCGTCGACCCGGTCAAGTGGTTCTCCAGGTCGGTGCGGCCAGCGATCCATACGCCGATGCCGCGGAAGTCAAATTTCCGGTTTATACACCGGCCACGGCGGAAGCTTTCGCCGTGTATGGAGAATTAGACCAAGGCGCCATAGCCCAACCGGTAACCGCACCGACCAAAGTCTTTCCCGAGTTCGGCGGCTTGGAGATCACGACTTCGTCCACTTCCCTTCAGGCTTTGACCGACGCGGTTTTATATTTGACGGCTTATCCCTTTGAATGTTCGGAACAGCTTGCTTCCCGGGTGTTATCCGTGGCGGCGCTCAAGGATGTCCTGGCTGCTTTCAAGGCGGAAGGCCTGCCGGCGGAAGCGGAAATGATTAAGGCCGTGCAAAGGGATATCGACCGGCTGAAAGGGATGCAGAACAGCACCGGAGGATTCCCCATTTGGCGTCGCGGCGAGGAATCATGGCCGTACCACAGCATCCATGCGGCCCATGCCTTGTTCCGAGCCAAGGAAAAAGGCTTCGTTGTTCCCGAATACATGTTGTCCCAAGCCAATAATTACTTACGCCAGATCGACCGGTTTTATCCTTCTTATTATAACGAGGATATCCGTCGGATTATATCCTCGTACGCTCTGTATGTCCGGACCTTGATGGGTGACCGGGACGTACCCGCGGCCAGGAAG
>JADFXS010000206.1 GCA_015233515.1 Deltaproteobacteria bacterium
GTCTTCTCGAAAACAGTGGATGGCTGATGATTTATGACCTATCCGGCGATGATCACGACCATGGACAAATCAATGCACTTCCGGTTGATTTCAGGAGGACCAACTGTTGTTCGCAAAAACCATAATGCCCAGTATTATTCAATATTTATTTAATCAGCCAGACCTCTCCCCGCGACAAAATTGTTGGTGAAATACTTTGTCCGTATTTGTCCGGCTTCTTCTTCAATCCAGCGTTCAATCCCGATCTTTTTTATCCGGCAAAGGTTGTAGACTTTAATGTTGTGAGGGCGCAAAGCAGCCATATCAGCCACCGGCGCTAAAAAGGCGCAAGGGAACTCATCACAGTCGCAGCAAAATTCCACGCCTTTGGCTTTGACGCAATCGAGGGTCGCACACCCCTGCGGTAGATGAACATGCTTTCCGTCCTGTTGACGACAGCCCTTGCAGGCTATTTCTTCCAATGGCCAACCATAGCTGTCATTCAGTACTGCCGCGATGCTGCTTGACAAATTGTCTTCGTAAATTATGCAGTTGAAACAGTCTAATCCACAAGGCGACGTCAAAGCTTGCTTGTCCTTCATAATTCCTCCGTATAAAGATATACACCTCAGCCGCAGCCTTCAAAAGTCGCATCCTATAAAGTCCGAGACTTCCCCCGCAGTCGGCTGCGATGACCAGATATTTTATCATGGGCATGGCCTCAAAAATGCAATTTACCTTAACAAAAAATTAAACAAGGATAGGGCCGCTCAAAATAGCATCTACTAAAATATAAAAAAAATCGGCATCGAACCGGCGAATGGCCTTCTCTAAACATTATTATGGAATGATGTTTTATTACCAGTACCAAGATCGATATTAGCAGAAATTAATTATCTAATCAATTTATCATTTAATATAAAAAAATAACGTTTTATCAAAAATAGAAAAAATTAATACCAAAGGAGGTGAGACGTTTTGAGATAGGAAAAAACATCCAATAACTCGACAAATAGGAAATTCTTACCTATTAAACTCTATCCGATGGAGGAAAATATGACTGTTTCTTCAGTTTCAACCAGCAATACCTTAAGTCAAGTCGACTCTTCACAAGCGCAGCAAGGCCGGAAGTATTTCCAACAACTGGCCCAAGCCCTCCAGAAAGGAGATTTGGCGGGAGCCCAAAAGGCTTTTGCCGCCCTTCAGGCCGCCAAACCTAAAGATCAGGATGGCAACGACCAAGTTAATAATGATCAAAGCGGCTCTAAGGGGACCTCTTCTTTTGCCTCCGATATGGACAATCTTTCCAAAGCCCTGGACTCGGGAGATCTTAAAGCGGCTCAAGAAGCTTTTGCGAAAGTTCAACAGGACATGAAATCCCGACCCCATGGCGGTCATCATCCCAAGGTAGAGGGCTCTTCCCAAACATCCACGGCGACCGTGGTCACCGGGGCAAATTCGAACGACAATTCCGTCGGCACCACCACCGACAGCAGTACCGGGACAAGCCTGGATGCCGATCTTGCCAATGCCGACGTCGGCCAAAATGTAGATATTTACACCTGAGAAAGAAACCTTGACCCGGCCTGGAGGGGAGTAATACCTCCAGACCTTGCTCAACGGTCAATTTATTTGCTACCTAACTCGGTCATATCATATGCTATCGATACTCCGGAAAAAACAACTTGACATATTGAAAACAAGGGTTATAGTTAGAGGCATGAACAATAAAGGTACAAAAACAATGCGTTTTTACAGCCGGTCCAAGGGGCTTCAGATCACAGGTCTGATTTCCGATAGGAACTATTTTTTTTATTTTGGGTATCGTAGCTCAACGGTGGGTGTCAAGGCTTGAAGGTCTAACCGCTAAAAGCCGATTTCCAGAAGCCCACCGTCGAACCCCGACCGTGGGCTTCTGAATTTTTATGCTATGGAAAATGGAACAGATGAGCCAAAACGTTTTTTTATCTCCGAACAATCGAATATCCCGCTCGCTTAGGAGCCGCCCTTCCGACGCCGACCTCCGACCGGCCTACCCTGGTTTCGGTTTTTATTTTTATTATTGGAGAACCGTTTCGGTGGGCGCGGTGTATTGACCTAAGCATAAAAAATTAATCCGCAAAAGGCCCGCCGCTCCCAGAACGACGGGCCTTTTCATTTTCATAATCGGAATAAATTTTTCTACCTGATAACGAATTTTCAAAAGACGAGGAGGATGGGTCGTGATTGTCATAATGAAAGTTGGAGCCACTACGGAAATGATCGGAAGAGTAAAAAGAGTGATTGAAGCCGAGGGCGTCAGGCCGCATGAAGTTCCCAGCGAGAACCGAATGGTTATGAATGTCATCGGCAATGTCCCGGATGTAATCGGTCTGGAATTAAAAGTAAAAGATATGGAAGGCGTCAAGGACGTGAAAACCGTCTCCATGCCTTACCGATTTGTCAGCCGGGAATTTAAAGAGGAAGATACCGTAATCGATGTGGGGGGCGTGCTCATCGGTGGTAAAAATTTGACCGTGATTGCCGGACCTTGCGCCGTGGAAACCGAAGAGCAGACTTTGGAGATCGCTCATGCCGTCAAGCGGGCCGGAGCGAACGTGTTCCGGGGAGGGGCGTTCAAGCCGCGCACGGATCCAAATTCGTTTCAGGGGCTTGGTGAAAGAGGACTGGAAATTCTTAGCCGGGTTCGCCAAGAAACCGGCCTGCCCGTAGTTACCGAAATTATGGATACCGACAATTTTGAACTGGTCGAAGCCTATACCGATATCCTACAAATCGGCACCAGAAATATGCAGAATTTCAGCCTGCTGAGGCGCGCCGGAAAAGCCCGCAAACCCGTCATCCTCAAACGTGGTCTGGCCAATACCTTGGAAGAATGGCTGATGTCGGCCGAATATATTGTTGAAGGCGGGAACAGCCACGTCATATTATGTGAACGAGGGATTCGGACCATGAGCACGCATAGCCGGAATACCTTGGATTTACATAGTGTCTTGGCCGGACATTTAGAAACACATCTGCCGATCATCGTCGACCCCAGCCATGCCGCCGGGAAGCGTTACCAGGTAATCCCTCTCGCTTTGGCCGCCATGAGTGTCGGCGCCAATGGGATCATGGTCGAAGTCCATAACGCCCCGGAAAACGCCCTGTGTGACGGTCCCCAATCGCTGCGCTTGAACGAGTTCGCGGATCTGATGACCAAATGCCGGCAGGCCGCTGAATTGGGAGGGAAAACGCTGTTTTCCATCGGGGAAAACGAGCCGGGACGTTTGCTCTCGGTCAACTGAAGTTGTCGCTCAACCCTGATTCACCACTTGCGCGCATTGAGGCGCGCAAGTGGTGAATCAGGTTTATAGCCCCGCTTGCAAATGACATCCATTTCGAATACTCTCAAATAATAAAGATAGATTGTATAGAACGGGGTAATAACCGGCGGAAAGCCGGCCTCAACCATGCCGGCGGACCCGCGGAAACGGGAGGCAAGAGATGAAAGTCCTTTTTATTATCAAGACAGACGACGGCGAAACCATTTACAACGCCATGCGCTTGGCCAATGTCGGTCTGAAGAAGGGCGACGAGGTAAGTGTTTTTATGCTGGGCAAGGGCGTGATGTTCGAACAGAGCGGTTCCGCGAACTTCGACGTCATGGGACAAATAAACCAGTTCGGGGGCGAATTTTTTGTCTGAGGCGTCTGCATGAAAGCCCACGGTCTGTCGGCTTCCAGCAGTTGCCCCATCGCGTGGATGGATGATTTATATGAATTGACGGCCGAGGCGGATAAGGTGCTGACCTTTTAGCCGGTCATGCTACCGGTGATGCAACCGGTGGTTCTCACCCGCCATCAGCAAAAACAAAGGTCATCTCCATCATTGGCCCATAATGGGCCCATAATGGGCCGATGATATCAAGCGCCCGAAGACGATGGGGCGGCAATCCGCTGCCGCCTGAACATGTGGAAGCTCCCCATGGCAAGCCAAGTGGAGCGTGTCCAGACGGCCGATAGATTTACCGCCGGCGAAGCGGCGATCAGTGAATGGATACCTTGAGCTTATATTCGGCGTTTCCTCGCGTGCCGCCGACTTCAATCCTATAAACTCCGGTCCCGGGCAGCTTTCCTTTCCACTGAGTGGCGTCGTCGCCTTCATCCGCGCCTTTGAGGGGTTTCCCGCCGGCGGAACGTGGCGCGCGAAGGACAAAGGCGGCATTATCCTCCAAGGCGTTGATGGACACTTCCATGGTCTGGCCTTCGGAAGCATTGATTTCATAGATGTCCTGGTCGCCTCGAATGACCGCGCCCCTGATCACGGCTTCTGAAGTTCCCGGGGCAAATTTGAGGCTTTTACTGATGTCCCGGGCCTGGAGACCGGCGGCGGTCAGGATCATTACCAGGACGACAAAAAAGGTTAAAATTAAACGTTTCATGGTTGCTCCTGTTTTAGGGTAAAAGATTCGGAATTTCCGATTTTTTAATGATTTTACGGCGCCTTGAGGCCTGAAAGAGGGACTGGCGAAATCCTCTTGCTTGTTTTAGCCCTGTCCAAGGGCCTTGATTTCCACTATAGAGCCAACCAGGATTTAGATCAAGCCCAAGATTTTCTATATAAACCATCCGGAAATGAAAGATTCAGACCAGGAATTTGCTTATGTTTGCACCAGGCCCGAATAATTGATATGAATCGATTTTTTTTGATAATGAATTATCGAGGAGAACTTATATGGCCGCATATCTAATAGTTCAAGCAAAGGTGACGGATTGGGAAAAATTTTCCGAATATCTCAAGCATGTTCCCGGAGTAATCGCCCGGTACCAGGGACATTATCTGGCTCGAGGCGGTGAAATCATCACCCTTGAAGGTGAAGAAGAAGCCTTGCGGGTGGTGCTGATCGAATTTCCTTCATTGGCCAAAGCCAAGGAATGGTATAATTCCGATGAGTACCTGCAGATCAAAATGCTTCGTACCGGTGCCACGTCCGCGTCGCTGATCGCTGTTGAAGGATGTTGATAACATGAACCATCGAAAATTGACCATTGCCTGTTTGTTATTTCTGGTTTTTACTCTGGCCACCTCGATCCCGGTATGTCAGGCCGGACAAACTAAATTGAAAACCGTGGTCACAAATGTTTCCTCCAACTCGTCCCAGGACGGATATATCGTCAAGACCCAAAACGGCGTATTCGAGTTGGCTTTCGGCGCCGGCGGTTACGGCCGATTCGACGTCATCTATTCCTCGATCCTGGAATCCATGAACAAAAAAACGCCGGTAACTCTATTACTCAACGGGAAGGACATCGAAGACATCCAGTAGCCCGGCCGATAGATCGCTCTCCGGCCGCTCATGCAAGAATAAAGCATTTAGGGGTTGATTCAGGCAGCCATAACCCGTCTCACGGCGAAGGGTCGGGCGCCATTTTGAAGTTGGTTCCCCGAATCCTCTCCAGCTTTTAGATTCTTCTCCTATTTTGG
>JADFXS010000207.1 GCA_015233515.1 Deltaproteobacteria bacterium
AGGCCTCTTCGCCGAAAATGACATCCCGAGCCAGCAGCTTCTTGGAAACCGCGTCCTTGGGATAGCCGACATAACTGGCCACGAAGGTCCTGACACCGTTATCGCAGGCAATGACACTGCGCGAGGTGCCCAAGTCAATCCCGACGTTTAGAATTTTGGTTTGGCTCATAAATTCACTTTCTTCGCTTGGTTATTGGCTGGAATGTTTTACGATTCACTCCGCAATGTTTTGTTTTCATCAAAAATAGCCTTAAGGAACGGCAGTTTGTCCTTGCTGACCGGGCCACGTCTTGTTTCCGATGCCTTGGCCCAGTCGGGCCTTGGTCTGCGTATTTCCAACTCAGCCAGTTTGGCCTCGATTTTTCTCAGTCTTTCTTCGGAAACCGCGGCTTCCAGCAGAGCCAGCCGGGCTTCCATGGCTGGAATCGATTCGTTTTCCGCCGCGGCCTTTTTCCGTCCGAAGAGGCGGCCGGTCTGGCGGGAGATATATTTGAAAGGCGTGGCTACGGCTCTGGTGACTGGAGTAGTGACTGTCGAGACACTGTTTTTAACTACGCCTCCCGTGCGCTTGATGGCGTTATATGAAGCCCACCCGGCAAACTCCATGGTGGCGCACGAATATTTGCCGGCCTCCTTTATGGCCGAACCGCTTCTCATGAGGAGGCTTGCAATGACCAGCCCGGAATATTGGGCCGCGGCGACGGAATATTGCCCGGCCTCATTGATGGAGTTAAGTCCAGTGTTTATTATCCTCATGAATATCTACCTCTAACTCGTCACCCTTGGGGGGATGCCCGTTTGTCTTTTATAATTCATTATTTTGAGCAGTTGACCGATCAGGTCGGTCATACTTGCTATTCCGCGCTAATTCCTAAGAAACAGCACCTTGGGGCTGTTTCAGATGGCCATAGCTTGCCTTCAGATGGAGCGTAAGGTGTCATTTCAATGAGCAGCGCAAACTGCGAAAAGAAATCTCTAAAGTTAGGAGACCGTTCTTGAAAACAACGGAGATTTCTCCCTTCGGTCGAAATGACTGCAAGCAAACGTTTCTCGGCGCCATAACTCTGCGATCCGTGGGGTCGGGTATTCAAGTTTACATCACCCAGACCAAAACCCAATTCAAGGCGCTGCCCGTCATCAAGGCCGTCAGGCTAATGAAGGCAGACATGATCAGGGCGTCCCGGGGACCAACCTGTCTGACCATGGCCATCAGGTTGGCCAGACATGGGAAAAAGGTAGTCGTGACAATGACCGCCACTATGCATTGCACATAATTCATCTCACCCTTGCGGACGAGGTTGATGATTACCGCCGCCGCTGCTTCACGTCTGGCGATACAAAGGATAACCGCGTCGACCATAGCCAGGGGCAGACCGAGCAAACCTTCGATGATGGGACTGAGCAAGTGTTTGCCCGCGGTCAACAGGCCGATTCGGTCAGCTATAAATAGCGCCAGGGCGGCATACAAAAAAACCAAAATGGATTCCCTTAAGAACCAGTATAACCGATAAAAGGTTTTTTTGATAACCCATCTAGGACTAGGCAACCTGATTTGGGGCAACTCCAGGATGAAATCCAGGCGCTCTTCGCTCTTTCTGAGAACCTGGTTTAACAATAACCCGGCGCTGATTTCCATGAAAGCCAGAACACAAAACGCGATAAGGAAGGCAGTCCAGCCCATCCGCCCCAGGATGCTCATATTCAAGCCTAACTGAGCGACGCAGGGAATAGCAAAAGCGATCAGATAAATGGTGATGTACCTTTCCCGACGGGAGGGTATGGTCTTGGTGGTCAGGGTAGCCATGGTTTTACAGCCGAAACCAAGCACTAGCGGCATGAGGGCGTTGCCGCCCAATCCGAATTTCATCAACAGGCGCCGGCTCAGGACGGAAAGGTTGGGCAAATAGCCCACATCCTCCAGAGTGTTGAAAAACAGGAAAAAGACGGTCAAGATCGGCAAAACCGTCAAAAGAGCGTTGGCCAAGCCCATGGAAAGCACTCCGTGTTCACCGATGAGCAAATCCTGCCAAAAACCGGCAGGCAGGATATGCCCCAGGAACGCCGAGGTGGGATTCCACAAAAACGAGTACATCCATTCTGAAATTCCATTGGCCACGTTGACCACCAGCTGGAACATGAGGTACAAGACCATCAGCAGTATGGGCAGTCCGAAAAAGGGATGCCGGGTTAACCGCGCAAACCCTTCCAGGATTTCATTTTTCGATACTTGATGCTTGCGGATGACTTTTAATTCCAGATCGTCGAGCCATTGGTTACGTCGATTGTCCAGGGCGAGTTTGATATTGCCTCGATACTGACGGTTGAGGACTTCAACCTCGCGCTTCAGCCCCGCCATGGTCACGGCGTCGACATGATCTTTCAAGTAGTCCCAAATTCGCTGATAATTTTGGACTAACAGCAAGGCTACCGCTCGACGGAAAGGATTTGTCGCCTCCAACTGTGCCTCTAACTTGCTCAAACTGTTTTCGATCCGGTTAACCTTAAGGACCAGGGCCTGCTTGCCCGCCCGGGCCCTTTGGATCGCCGCCTCCAGCTTTTTGGTTCCCTGGCCATGGACGACCATGGACTCAACGACCGGGACGTCCAGAATGTGAGCCAGGCGATCCGAATCTATCCGGATGCCTTTGCGGGCGGTTTCGTCGATGGCGTTCAAGGAAATTACCAGAGGCAACCCCAGGGTGAGAAGGTCCACGGTTAAAGCCAGGGACTGTTTGAGCCGGTTGGCGTCGATGCACTGGACAATAATATCCGGTTTTTCCGTGAAGATGGCCTTCAAAACTAGAAAATCTTCTTCTGAATCCAAAGATAAACCATGAAATCCGGGGGTATCGATGATCTCATGAAGCGCGTCGCCGATCCTGGCGGTAGCCCTTTTCATTTCGATAGTGGTTAAAGGAGCGTTGGCCACCAAAGTATATTCGCCGGTCAGATTGACGAACATCTGACTTTTGCCGGTGTTAGGGCAGCCGACGATCATGATCTTCTTTAAAGACGACGTGGTTGACATCATCGTGATTGTGCTATTATATAAGCATAAATTAGTACGATTCCGAGGCGGCTTGGTTTGGATTGCCGCCTCGGGGAAAGCTCGGCTGTGGACTTATGGCCTACCAAATAGGCGACCAATGCGTAGGGTGTGGAACCTGCGCCAAGAAATGCCCGGAGCAGGCCATCACCGGCGAGCGCAAGGTTCGTTTTAACATCGACCCTTCTCTTTGCCAGGAGTGCGGGACCTGCTTTGATCTCTGTCCCAAAGGCGCGATCCTGGATCCTGAGGGTAACCGTCCCACCAAGGTGAAAGGCAAAAAGCAAAAGATAAAAAAGGCGCACATAAATACTGAACTTTGTGCCTTCTGCAAAAACTGTTTTATGAACTGTCCCCAGGAGGCCATCAGGACAGTCAAAAGAGGTCTGTTTAGCATCGGTTATTGTCAAGTGGACTCCAGCAAATGCATAGGTTGCGGAGCTTGCACCGAATTTTGCATCACCCACGCCGTCGAATTAAGATGATTCACGCTTATCCGCCACTACCTTGAAAAAATATCCGCAATTGGAGCAGAGCCTGATGGTTTCCTCGGCGGTGGCCATGTAAATACCGACCAAAAGCAAGGGTAATCCCACGGCCGCGCCCACCACAAACAGGCAACAAAGCGCGCCGACCACGATCAGTGTCGTCGCCCACCGAGCGGAAAATTTTTTATTTCGATGTATCGCCATGGCATGGTTACACTGGGGGCAGACCAAGGCCGGGGACTGGTTATTTATTTCGGTCATGGTGTTGTTCAAACCTCGGCTTTAGAGATTTTTTCTGATACCGGCTCAAGCCCATGGATAATCCCAGGGCTCCGCCCACCACTCCGGCAACCTTGGTGATGGCCCCGGCGATGACCACTTCCGCCGCGCTGGCCGCAATGGCGATGGTGGCCACCCCGGCCAGTAAGCCCACTCCGCCGCCGATAAGAACCTTGCTGCCTATTTGCAAAACATCAGACAGTTCCACTTGTCTGGTTTCACTAACTAACGGATCGTTCAGTTCAAGCGCCATATCCCCCCCTGGGTTCGGTTGAGTCTTCTTGGCGCGAATGGCTTCCTTGGCCTTGTCGTAATCGATATGATCAGGGCTCATATCCTATCTCCCTTTCAGATACAAAGGCGGTATCCAGCTTTTTTTAGGTGAATCCTTTTTGCTTTGTTTCTGGGTGGTAATTTTTTTTCGGGCCGCGTTGTAAACGGCTCCGGCCACTCCGGCGCCCAGACCGATCTTGATGGCCACGGCCAGTTCCACCGCGCCCCACAGTCCCAAGGCTGGAGCGGCGGTAACGCCAGCCACGGTGGCCAGAACTCCGGCCCCGGCTCCGACCGCGATGGTGCGCCCTAAGGATTTGCCTGATTGGTCCGGACGACATTCGCCGCCCATGCTCTCCGACATATGCTTGGAATGTAAACGACAAAAATCAAGGCTGTAGCCCTTGAACTCACAGGTGTCACAATGCGATTTAGCGTGTTTCATTATCCCTTCTCCCTTTAAGCCGTTTTATCCATAGGTCCGGCATAGCCAAAGGATATATATAGACGAGACTATAAGAAAAATAAACGTCACCGGCAAGCCGATCCGGGCAAATTGCTCCAAGGTAATGGCATTGCCTCCCGGTAATTTCAGACCTTGCCGCTGACCGGTATTTTCCACCAGGCTGGCAGCCACCGGCCAGGCCGTGGCCCCGGTTAACGAAGCCGAGGACCCGGCCAGAACGCCCAGCGACAGGGCCCACCAGACGATATAGTTTGGCATGGACAGACCAAAACCCATCACAATGGGCAGCATCAAGGACGTAGTCGGTCCGGCGTTGAGAAAACCCGTTATAATTGCCGTCGACCACATCAAAACAAGGCACAGAAGCCAAGGACGTCCCAGGGATAAATGTAGGTCAACAGTCCGGAGGCCTCCAGGCTGCCCACGAAAATGGTCATGCCCACGAAAAACAGGACATCGTTGAATGGAACTCGCTCCAAGATGGCCCGGCGTTCTAATCCGGAGAAAAAAAAGAGCGACAATCCGCCTGTCAACGGAATGACCGAGGGGTGGAGCGGAGTGAGCGGGGCGATAATCAACAAAAAGATGACGGCCGTCAGAATGTATAAGCCTCGTCTGATGGCCTTCCGATCCTGTATGGTCAATTCGGGCTTGTTGACCTGGACCGCGGTTACCGTCGGACGAAGCGCGATGTCCCTAGATCCCGAAGGTTTCAAAACCGCCATTTTTAGGTAAATCAATAATAACGCCAGGAGCACGAGACAAATGGGGGTCATGAAATAGATGAAAGGCATGAAGCCGATTCCGACTTCAGACGAAATGAGCATGTTGGGAAAGTCCCCGATCATGGTGGAAGCCCCGCCCAGATTCGAGGCGATC
>JADFXS010000208.1 GCA_015233515.1 Deltaproteobacteria bacterium
TTCGGGAAGCCGCCGAATAGAGTCAGAAGTAAGATGATTTCTGTGAGGAGTCGTCCTGCCTCCTCTATAAGTCATCGACGTGGGACCTCAAGCTTTCTGATTTATTGATTCCCGTGGATAAGGTGACCATAGCCGATATGGTCGCCTTGATCGAAGAGAATGCTCGGAAATCCCTTCTCCTCCCCACGGAAGATTCACTCCAGACCGTGACGGATTTCCGCCTAGCCACCCAGGTGGAAGGTCTCCTGACCGCCAAGGGACACGATGTGGACGTGAACGCCAAGGAGGGTATTGTCACCCTGACTATAAACAAACACGTCCTGCTATTGTCCAGACTGGAAAACGAGCTCAAACGTCTGGCCGGAGCGGTGACCGGGGTCAAGGAGGTCGTTACCAAGGTCGGCCCCGGTTTTTACCAGGCCGACCTGTATCGTCAGGCGGATTTTGACGCGCCCTCAAGGGTTTTGCTGGTGGATGATGAAATGGAATTCGTCCAAACCTTATCCGAACGCCTTTTGATGCGGGATATGGGTTCCACGGTGGTCTATGACGGGGAACAGGCTTTGGATTTTGTCCAAAACGAAGAACCGGATGTTATGGTTTTGGATCTGAAGATGCCGGGTATTGATGGAATAGAAGTTCTCCGGCGAATAAAAAGGGACTACCCCAACATTGAAGTAATTATCATGACCGGTCATGGCACCAAGACCGACGAGCGGGTCTGCCGGGAATTGGGAGCTTTTGCTTATCTCCAGAAGCCGGTGGATATAGAAATCCTGTCGCGAACCATGCGTGAAGCTTATCAGAAGATCAAACTGCGTCAGATGCCGGTCACTGAAGAATAAATCCGGCGCGAGGAGAGCCCGTGTCGGTTCGGAGCTTTTGGCAAAAATTTTTACCCGGCTTTTTTTTTGAACCAAAAGGTCAAGAGGGACAAGATCGCCTGAACTATGCCGGAATCTGGTATTACGCGGTGGTGGGCATGCTGGCGGTCTCCTTGATACCGTTGCTCATTCTGGCCGGGATCAATTATTCCCAATATAAACGGGCGGCCAAGGCTGAAATCCTGCATCCCATGTACTTGTTGGTTTCCAATAATAATCAAGCGATCGCCTTTTTTTTGAGAGAACGGCAATCAGCCTTGAACTATGTGATCAGCGGACAAAGCTTCACGGAACTGACCGACCCGACCCGGCTTAATGTCACTTTAGACAACCTGAAAAAATCCTTTGGCGGATTTATCGATCTGGGGTTGATCAATGCCGATGGCCTGCAGATTAACTACAGCGGCCCTTATGAACTTAAAGGGTTGAATTATCATGGTCAGACCTGGTTCAAGGAGGTGGCCCAGAAGGGAACGCATGTCAGTGAAGTTTTTAAAGGTTTTCGCGGTTTTCCCCATGTGGTTATCGCTGTGAAGCATGCCGATCCGGACGGAACGTTTTATATCCTGCGAGCCACTCTGGACACCGAAGGTTTTAATGCCGTCATCCGCGCCATGGATCTGAGTCCCAACAGTGATAATTTTTTAATCAATGCCGCCGGCGTGTTGCAAACGGCCTCCCGTCGTTATGGGGAAGCCCTGAAAAAGATACCTTTAACCCTGCCGTCCGCATCATCTAAAAATGAAGTAATTGAAATAACGGACGAACACGGTGAACCTCTTATCGCCGCCCTGGCTCGGGTAGAGGGCTCGCCATTCATTTTTGTGGCCCTTAAAACCGCGCGTGAGCTGCCCGAGAATTTAAGCACCATTTTTGTCGAACTGATTCTTTTTGTCCTGGCCAGCATTCTGGTTATTTTTGGGGTTACTTGGCGGGTGTCCACCAAACTGGTTGGTCACATTCATGACGTGGACCGATCGCGGACCTATTTACTCCATGAAATTGAATACACCCAGCGCATGGCTTCCATCGGCCGGCTATCCGCCGGAGTCGCCCATGAAATAAACAATCCTCTGGCGATCATCAACGAAAAAACCGGCCTGCTGAAGGATCTTATCGCCTTTGCTCCGGATTTTGCCTACAAGGAACGTTTTCTCAAGCATATCGACAGCATTTTATTCTCGGTCAAACGCTGCAGCACCATCACTCATCGATTATTGGGTTTTGCCAGACATTTGGACGTTCAGTGCGAAATGATAAACCCTAAAATTTTGTTGGAAGAAGTGGTAAGCTTCTTGGATAAAGAAGCCATGTATAGGAATATCGACATCTCCCTGACCTCGTCCCCGCATTTTGAAGAGATTGAAAGCGATCGAGGTCAGTTACAGCAGGTATTTCTCAACATTATCAATAATGCCTTGGCCGCGGTCCCGGACGGCGGCCGGGTGACCATCAAGTTGGAATCCCGGCCGGCGGGCGGAGTAGTTGTGACTATCAGCGATAACGGTCAAGGAATACCTCCGGAAAATATCGAACGTGTCTTTGAGCCTTTTTTTTCCACTAAGGGGAATAAGGGGACGGGATTAGGATTATCCATTGCGCATGGAATCATCAGTAAATTGGGTGGTGAAATTTTTGTGGAAAGTGAAGTCGGAATTGGGACTAGCTTTTTTGTAACCTTGCCACCGAAAGCCTGTAACCGAGGCAGGGATGAAAAGTGAAAATACTATTGATTGACGATGAGGAAGAATTTGTTTCCACTCTGGCCGAACGTCTGATTATCAGGGGACTGGAAGCCGACTGGGTTAATTCCGGATTAGATGCTTTGGCTAAAGCCGAGGAAACTGATTATGACCTGATGGTCGTCGATATCAAGATGCCGGGTATGAGCGGCCCGGAATTTATCAGACGGATCAGCGAAAAAAAACCGGCGGTCAAATTCATTGTTTTGAGCGGCCATGGCGATGTGAAAAGTCTTAGTGATAACGATCCGGTCGCGATATGTCACCGCCTGGTCAAACCGATCGATATCGATGTCCTTTTGGATATAATTCAACAGATGAGATGTCAATAGTACAAGGAGATCGGCATGAGCGAAGCTGATTGGCGGCAGCGTTGTCAAGCCGGGCTGGCTTTTTTCGGCCAAATTACGGCCGGCGTCACCCATGAGATCAAGAATCATCTGGCGACGATTAAAGAACAATCAGGCCTAATGGCTGATTTGCTGGAGATGGCCGCTCGAGGCCGACCTGTGGATGTGGAGAGACTCAATCGCCTGGCGGTCGGAATTTTAAACCGGATTCCCGCGGCGGACGCCATTGTCAGGCACCTCAATCAGTTTGCCCACAGCGTGGATGAGTCCAACCAGGAAATGGACCTTAACGAAGTGGTTGACAACGTCGCGGCCGTGAGTCAGCGTCAGGCGGCCATGAAAAAATTGTCAATCTTCGCGGACATTGATTCCGAACCGGTCATCATCCGCAGCTCTCCATTTTTTGTCCGGCAAATAATTTGCGCAAGCCTGCAAGCCGCCATGGGGGTTGCCGAGAAAAATGACAGAATTGATGTCCGGGTCAGAAACTTGAATGATTCGGTCGAATGCCGGTTTCAAGGCTGCCGGGTTAACCTCCCGGAAATGGAAGAGCTCTCCAACCACTTAGAAATTATCCGGAGTTATCTTGGCGCCGTATTGAACCTGGAAGACACTGGTGAACTTCGCTTATCTTTCCCTCGGAATATGCCGGGAGCTGATTGCGTTTGATCCGGGAGACATCATGACCGACCTCAAAGTCCTGTTAGTGGATGACGAAACTGATTTTATCGACGCCTTGTCCAAACGCCTGGCCATCCGAGGTCTTAACGTGGACACGGTTTCCTGTGGACTGGAGGCCTTGTCCAAGGTTGCGGACAGTGACTATGACGCCATTGTCCTCGATTTGGCCATGCCGGATATGGATGGATTGGAGACGTTGAAAAGACTGCTGGCGGAGAAACCTGGTCTGCCGGTTATTTTATTGACGGGTCATCCCACCCCGAAAATCAGTGAGGAAGCTGCCAAAAGAGGCGCGGCCGACTTTTTGGAAAAGCCGATGGAGATCAATGATCTTCTGGAAAAAATCAAGGCGGTTCACGGCCGACGTTTAGTCGTCCTCCCGGAAAAGTGTCAGGATGTGATCGAGGATCTGCTAAAGAAGCAGGTTTGACAAGGCCCTAACAACCTAGGGTCGGTTTCTTAAAATTTGAAGCCGCGTTAGGATAAAAAAGTTGGGAGCGATTACATTTAAAAAATCGTTGCGCCGATCGGAAAAATTTTAAATAAAATCCCCGCAACACCCTAGGGTGTAGCGGGGGAGAGGCGAAAGCTGGTGGAGGATCGGTTTCGGCGATCACTCCCAAGTCTATTTCTTTTTCTTGACTTGCTTCTGTTGACCGACACGGACTTTGCTATCCGCGGACTTGGATTCCACCTTGACGTGCGTAGCCATGTTACAGATGCCGGTCCGCCATTTGACTCCGGGATCAGGAAAGGATTTGCAGAAAACCGCATCGGCATATTGCTTGACTCGATCACATCCCTGGCACTTATCCACAATGGGCTTACAGGCCCCGCCCAGGAAGGAGCAACCGGCTTTGCCCATGAAAGAGCATTCGATTCCTTCTTTTATCGTTGCACATTGCATTATGACATCCTCCAGAAAATACTTGCTGACCGACCTTAATGGTTAGCCAATAGCCTAAATAGAATACTATAACATAAATTTAATCCCATTAGGGAAAAATTTTTGGGGGGGCCGTCGAGGGGAATGATCGCCGGAGCCGGATGTTTATTCCTTATATATTGGGTGTTGATCCACAGGTTTTCAAATTAATCCGGCTGCAAGCATAAAACCGGGAACGCTTTTACGCCTTGCCGTTCAAAACCGCTCTAACATTATCTATCAGATCTTTCAATTGATAAGGTTTTTCAACATATCCGGCCGCACCTGACTCTAAAGTTTTTTTCACTTGGCCGCTGGCCGAATAGCCGCTGGCGATGACCACTTTGGCGTCGGGGTCGATCTTCAGCAGGTCGCGCAGGCATTTATGCCCACCCATGCCCGGCATGCTCAGATCCAGAATGACCAAGTCAATTCCGGATCCGTCCAATTGATAGATTTCCAAAGCCTTTTCTCCGCTTTCAGCGGAAATGACCTGATAGTCGAACCGTTGAAGCATGGCGACCGCCATTTCCCTGATAGGGGCTTCATCATCGACGATGAGGATTTTTTCGTTTTCGCCTTTAGGAATTTCCATAATCGCTAATTGTTCGGGCTCCTGGCTGCTGGCTTCAATTATCGGGAAGTAAATCTTGAAAGTCGTGCCTTGTCCCACTTCGCTATAACAAATTATTTCACCGTCGTGGCCCTTGACGATGCCGTAGACCGAGGCTAATCCCAAACCGGTCCCTTTGCCGACACTTTTGGTAGTGAAAAACGGATCGAATATTTTTTGAAGCGTTTGATGGTCCATGCCATGGCCTGTGTCCGAAACTGTCAATAGGACGTA
>JADFXS010000209.1 GCA_015233515.1 Deltaproteobacteria bacterium
ATAGGGTGGATATAATATTTTTTCGGTCGTGAAAGTCAAGGGACCGAATGTAATTGGAAGCTGTTTCAAATAGGGATATTTGGTTCCGAAGCGTGGTGATGAAGAGGCCGGTCATGGAAATACTCAGTTATTTCAAAGACTGGGTGTCAAGTTCACCGAGCGGTCGGAGGCCATGAGTTTTTTTACATCTTTTTTAAACAAAGAGGGGAGATCGGTGGACCTCCCCTCTATGCCCTATAACAACCAAACGCCATCGGGTGTGATGCGGCTATTTTCGGATTCAAACCGACCATGGGTCAGTCGGTTTTTACCGGGTCCAGGGAGCTGGTGAACACCCTGAACCCGGTTGACCGGCAAGGCGTGGTAGGACCTTCCCGGGAATGGTGGACCAATGGTGTGGCCACAAAAACCAAAAGCCCCGCTGTGGTGGGCGGGGCTTTGAAATCGGTATATTCGAACCGTTACACACCCCACCTCAACGGGCTAATAATTATGCCTTCAATCAAGATTACGGTGGGTATGTTAACAGTCAGCATCATTAGTTCATCCTCATTTCTGCGAGACAGGATACCTAACAGGAGAACGTATGTCAAGGAAAAAATAAAGCTATCCCAAGACCAGACATGCATATCAAAGATTTCCCGCGGCTTACCGCGATGATTTTCAATGGTCATGCCGATGGCAACCTTTATTTTACTAAACTGAAGAGCATGGTCATTGTTATTCTTGCTCCGAGTAGTTAATATATCATCGATAAATAAAATTCGAAGCGTTATAGGGATACCGTAAGCTTTGTACAATAATTTCATATATTTTCTCGTTGTGCTTTTGGTCTTCACCGCGTATCAACCGACGAGCGACTCGTTTTCACCTTGGTTAGCCGGCCTCGGTCTGCTGGTGTTACCCGGTTTTTTTTGGCTCGTGGTGCGGCGTCAGTTCAACCGTTTACGACAGGCCTCGGGTTCATGGCCTCAACGACCGGGAGCCCAGGAATATAATCGTCTGGTTTTCCAGATGTCCATTCTGGCCATTGTCGCCTTTGTCATCCAGGTCTATTTGCTCGGGCTCAAGGATCTGCTCCTGGCCGTTCCCGGCCTGAAAGCATCTTCAACGTTAACCGGCCTGGGCGGATTGACCATATTCGTCTTATATCTGGTCATTCTTTGGCGTGAAGCTTTTGCCGTGCACGCCGTGATTATCGGCAGCCGAATTTCTCGAATTGAGTTTATCCTCAACCAGATCCGCTTCAACCTGCCGATCGCCTTGCCATACCTGCTGCTTTCCCTGCTCACCGACCTGATTGCCTTGTTGCCGGACCAAAAGATCAAAATCTGGCTCAGCTCGCCGTTGGGCGACATGATCTTCGCCATGACCTTTATCGTGGTGTTGCTAGTGGTTTTTCCGGCCTTGATCAAGCCTTTATGGGGATTGAAATCCTTGGAACCCGGACCGTCCAGGGATTTGCTGGAAAATTTTTGCCGTCGTCATGACTTCCAATACCGGGATATTACTATTTGGCCGCTTCAAGGCGGCGAAGGCTTGACCGCCGGAGTCATGGGCCTGATAAAAAGATGGCGATATATAATGATTACGCCCTCACTCCTCCGGATACTGGATGATGAAGAACTGGAGGCGGTGTTAGGTCATGAAATCGGGCACGTCAAACGTCGCCATTTGCTTCTCTACCTAGTGTTCCTGCTAGGTTATCTGACCTTGGTCACGACTTGGTCGGAATTCAGCTTTTATTTATTACTCCTGTCCGATCAGGCGGTGGATCTGTGGGTGTCCACTGAGGGTCGGCCTTCCACGGCCACTTCCCTGATGATGGGAATCCCCATTTTTCTACTAATGCTTATTTATTTCCGGTTTATATTCGGGGCCTTCATGCGAAACTTTGAACGGCAGGCCGATTTATATTCTTTTAAATTGACCGGTTCCATCCGCGGGTTGGTGGGGTCCCTGGAAAAAATTGCCTGGCATTCCGGAAGTGCAAGGGATACGCCTAGTTGGCATCACTATTCCATTGCCCAACGCGTAAATTTTTTGTTCGCCAGCAGCCGGGACCCTAGCCTGGTCAGCCGCCACGATCGCAAGGTTAAACTCATGCTGGCCGGATATTTGGTTTTTATCGGCCTGACCCTGGCCGGCGGCTTGGCCATTCAACATAACGACTGGGGGCAGAATATGCAACGCCGTCTGATGACCAGTTTTCTGGAGGCGGAGGATAGGCGGCGGCCGAACAATCCTCAAACCTTGAAACTCATAGGCGACGCGCATTATGAATCCGGGCATTTGGACGAAGCGGCTAGTTATTACGGCCGCGCCTTGGCCTTATCTCCCAATGATCCTGAAATACTAAATAATTTAGCCTGGACTTTACTGAATCGGCCCGAGGCCGATCAGGCGGATAAAAAGCGAGCCATGGTTCTGGCCGAGCGCGCGGCGTTTCTGAGGCCTGTGGCCCATATTTTGGATACGTTGGCTGAGGCTTTATACAACAATGGACAATTCCGTCAAGCCTTGGACATTCTACGGCTGGCCACGGAACGCCTTGAGCCGGAAGATGATCCGGAACATTACCGGAAACAGAAAGAAAAGTTTGAAAACGCCTTGGTGAAAAAAACGGAGATTTAACCGAGGCGACGGCTTAAACAAAATACCTTAACCTAGGAGGTAATTGCAAAACCGCCCTTTTGGCCCAACTCTTTGTCGGGCTCAATTTTGAAGTCCTCAAAATACGTCAGTATTCCTGCGGCTTCAAAATCTCGTCCTCCTCGATTTGGGCCAAAATTCCTAGTTTTGCAATCACCTCCTAGTTCATCGATCTTCGGAAAGCCCCAAGGCCAACTTGGCCAGATGGTGGGCCGCGCCTTGGTGCCGGCTCAAGGCTTGGCGACCGGCTTGACCTTGAAGCGCGGCTTGGTCCCGATCGACCAAAAGGGACAGAGCCGACCTATAAAGCTCTTCGGCTCCGGCGACCATCCGGCCGGCGCCCGCTGATTCCAGCAATTCCGTGGCGTCGATAAAATCCGTCATCGAGGGTCCATAAAGAACCGGTTTACCCCAGACTGCCGGTTCCAGGGGATTTTGTCCGCCTAGCGGCACGAGACTGCCGCCGCAAAACGTTACCGATGAGAGACCGTACCAATAAAACAGCTCACCCATGACGTCGACCAGGATCACGTCAGGTAAAGAGGCTTCCGGTTTCGGGGGGGCGAAATAATTACTCCGGCGGATAACCGTCAGTCCCTGGTCCCGGATCAGAGTTTCAATCTGGGGCGCTCGTTGAATATGACGAGGAGCAATAACCAGTCGTAAGTCCGGGAATCGGACTTTTAGCCTTTGAAAGGCGTGCAGAACCTGAATTTCTTCTCCTTCCCTGGTCGAACCGGCGACCAGAACCGGAGTATCCACGGTCAGGCCGGTTTCCTGACGTATGGCGGCCACCCGGTCGTCATCCAAACGGCTAAAGAGCAAATCATACTTGGCATTGCCCACGACTTGAACTCGAGCCGGGTCCGCGCCCATGGATATTATGCGCTCGCGATCTTCCGGCCGGATCATGGCCATGAGGTCCAAATAACTTAAGACTTCCTTGATAAAAAAGCGGACCTTGCGGTATCCGGATATGGAACGTTCGGAAATGCGGCCGTTGGCTAATATGGTTTTAACGCCGGCCGCCTTGGCCGCTTTGAGGAAGTTAGGCCACAGTTCGGTTTCCAGTATGATTACGATATCCGGTCGCCACCGGGCCAAGGCCCGGGCCGGGCCGCCATACACGTCCAGAGGAAAAGTCAGGACCGGACAATCAAGTAATATCTTCCGTCCGAATTCCCGGCCCGTGTCCGTGGTGGTGGTCACCCAAGGGCAAGCATGGGGTTGCAGGGTTTTTATGGACTTGATCAAGGCCGCGGCCACCTGGACCTCGCCGACGCTGACCGCATGGATCCAGATTCGCGGGCGCCCGGTGGCGCATATTTCGGGGACAAACCCCAAACGATCCAACCAATGCCCCTTCAAGCGTCCGCGGACGGCAGCCCCGCCCAGGACTAGCGGCGCAGCCAAGGAGCCGAGTAAATTGTACAAAAGGTAAGCCGGGCTCAAACCTGCCTCCGTGATGTTATTGAAGCTCACCCCAGCGAGCTTAAGGGAATCTTCGCCATGTAAGGAACGAACGCTATTAAGTTTTTTTGCTCGCTAACCCCGCAGCAAGCTACGGGAAATGCGCTCAGCTGCATGTTCAGGAAAGTTCTGTTAGGGGAGAAAAGTCCGGGCGTCAAGAAAAATATTTTTCCGAAGTCGGCAAATACTCACCCCTAATTTCAAGTGTGGTGGGACTACCGCCGACCGGTGGCGCCGAGTCCGAAAGGGTATGAAGATTTATTTAAATAGAATGAAATGGTTAAATACAAATATGAAAAGCCCCGGCGGTCGAAGCGGTCGACCATCGGGGCTGTAGTGTTTTATCCCGACCAGATCCGGCCCGAGAAGCCGGCGTTATAAAACGCCATCTTCCACGTGGATTTGTGCGGCGGCTTTGATGGCTTGCAGCCAGCCCTGGAGGTTGTTCTGGCCTTTTCCGCTTTGCAGGCGCTGGATAAGGTTATCTTTTTCTTTTTCAAAATCGGCGTCGGCGGCCGGGAACTTTTCCTTGAGATGAATAGCATAATAGCCGCCTTCACCTTTAATCGGCTGGGAAAAGACCTGACCGGCGGTCAGGCTGAAAGCGGCGTCCTGTACGTTCCGATCGCCACCGATCTTGGGGATTCGACCTTCCCGGTCAAAGGGGCCGGTAGTATCCAGCACTGGTTTTGATTTGGACGCTTGGGCCGGATCAGCCGGCGGCGTAGCCGTATTTTTTTCACCGAGATTCGATTCCGTAATGGGCTTTTCAGCGGCCTTCAGATCAGCCGTGGCTTTATCCCAACCCACGCCTTTTTCCGCTTTGGCGATAAAAGCTTCCGCCGCGGATTTCGCCATCTGGTCCGCCTTTTCCTGGGTAAGATCTTCTTCCACTTTGGCCTTGGCCTCATCCAGGCTTGGCAACCGCGATTCCTGGCGTTCCAGACATTTTATCAAATAGTGACCGTTTTCCTGGGGGACCAGGGCGCTGATTTCTCCTTTTTTTAAGGCTAAAGCCGCGGTTGAGAAGCGATTATCCAGGCCGAGGTCGGTCAAGGCTTGTTCGGCCGAGAAAAAACCGGCGCTTTGAATAATCAGGCCGGATTTCTGAGCAATGGTTCCCAGGTTCTGGGTCAGGGCCGCTTCCAGGGCCATTCTTTCAGCCTGGTGCAAGGCGGCTTCGGCGGCTCGTTCTTTTATCAGTTTATCCTTGATTTCGGCTTTAGCTTCTTCCAGTGTCCGGGTCGCCGCCGTTTTCCGCCCTTCGGTCTTGATGATATGAAAGCCGATTTGAGTCTTGACG
>JADFXS010000210.1 GCA_015233515.1 Deltaproteobacteria bacterium
AGGGTCGGAAGGTCCTGGTCATCGGCGGCGGCAACGTGGCCTTTGATGTGGCGCGGACATCACGTCGTCTAGGCGGTGACGCCACCATCATCTGCCTGGAATGCGAGGACAAGCGCTCCAAGGACGGCATCCCCGCCGACACGGAAGAGATAAGAGGGGCCTGGGAAGAAGGGATCAGGATCATTTATTCACGAGGCGTGAAAAAAATATTGGGTGAAAGCGAACGGGTCAAAAAGATTGAATGCCCAAAATGCGTGAATGTTTTTGATTCTAACGGGTTCAATCCCCAATTCGATGAATCCGACCTGCTCACTCTGGACGGTGATATTTTGATCATCACGGTTGGTCAGGGTCCGGATCGAGCCTCATTGCAGGAAGAACATCTCTTGGATGAACGGGGGCTTCTGGTCCTGGATTCTTTAACTCTACAAAGCTTGAAAAGGGAATGGGTTTTTATCGGTGGAGACCTGCGCAAGATCGGCTTCATGGCCGAAGCCATGAAGGACGGATTAGTGGCCGCCGACTCGATAGAACGTTACCTCCGAGTGCTGGACATGAAGGAGGGTCGTAAAAGGGATTATCAGGCCCAGGACATTCCCCGGCGTCGTGTCTACCAGTCCGAACCCGAGGTATTGTGGATTCCGCCGGAAAAACGGCTTCATTTTCAAATCTTTGAAAAAGGTTTTACTTTGGCTGAAGCCATTGAGGAATCCAAGCGCTGTTTGACTTGTGGGCCTTGCCTCTCCTGCAAAGCCTGCGTTTCCATAGGTATCCAGGAATCCTTACCGATGGTGGAGGTCAAATCCGACCGCTGTTGCGGCTGCGGCATTTGTGTATCCATATGCTTCTATGGCTCGGCGATGTTAAGACAGTATGAATCCAAGCGTATTTCCAGCACGGACATGTTCACCTGTAAATCCTGCGGGATGTGTGTGGTGGCTTGTCCTTCCGGAGCTAGAAAATTGGTGGGCGACCCGATGGAAAACCGTATCGCCGAGGTTTTCTCCGCGCTGCAGGCGCCGTTAGGAGCTTGATTATGCAAGAATACAAGCCGAAATTGATCTGTTTTTCCTGTAAATTTGGCTGGGGTTATCTTACCGACAACCCCACTCTGAAAGCTCAAGTTGAAAACCTCATTCCCGTGACCTGCACCGGCAAAGTGGACACGGTCCATCTGCTCAATGCCTTCAAAAATGGAGCTGACGGGGTGATGCTGCTCGGCTGTCCCGAAGGTCATTGTCATTTCCAGGATGGTAACTATCGGGCGGCCAAGAGAATCTATCTTCTGCACCAAGTCCTTCGTTCTTTCGGTCTGGAACCCGAAAGAGTCGGCATTTACTTGTCTTCCGACCCGGACGGTCGGAAAATCCCTCAGTTTTTTCACGAGATGGAATCTAACCTGATAAGGGCCAGTCAGGTTACCTTAGGTGGGAGGTGTGACCATGCCTAAACCTAAAGTGGCCATAACCTGGTTAGGGGCCTGCGGCGGATGCGACGAGGCCATCGTGGACCTTAACGAGAATCTTTTAAAAGTGGCCGAAGCCGTGGATATCATCCTCTGGCCGGTGGCTCTGGACTTTAAATACCACCATGTGGAAAGTCTTAGTGACGGAGAGATTGCCCTGAGCCTGGTGACCGGTTCGGTCCGCAACGCCGAGCATCTGGAAATCGCCCGGCTCTTGAGGCGAAAAACCCAGATCATCCTGGCCATGGGAGCCTGCGCCTGCCTGGGTGGAACGCCGGGGTTAGCCAATTTTCGAACCAAGGAGGATATTTTCAATTGGGTTTATCGGGATGCCCCGACAGTGGTCAACCCCTCCGGCTACTTCCCCCAGCCTGAGGTCGAATTGAACAACCATGCGCTCACCTTGCCCGAGTTTTTCGATCATGTCTATACCTTGAACCAGGCCATAGACGTTGACTACTATCTGCCGGGTTGTCCGCCGCCGCCGGACCTGATCTTCAACGCGGTCAATGCCGTCGTCACCGGCGATCTGCCGCCCAAGGGCTCGACCCTGGCCCCGCGCAAAGCCTTGTGCGATGTTTGTTCACGCAACCGGACCAAGCCCTACAACTTTGAGATCACTCGAGTCAAACGGATACATGAAGTGGAGGCCGACCCGGAAATGTGCTTCTTGGCGGAAGGCCTGATCTGCCTGGGACCGGCCACTCGAGCCGGTTGCGGTGAAACATGTTTGAAAGTGAATACTCCTTGTCGAGGCTGCTTCGGGCCGGTCCCGGGAGTAACCGATGCCGGAGCCAGATTCCTTTCGGCTTTAGCCACCTTGATCAAGGCCGATGCCGATACCGATCCCAAGGAATTAATGGCTAACATCCCCGATCCGGCCGGATATTTTTACCGTTTTTCCCAACCCAGCTCCATTCTGGGCCAGCGAACCCTCGAAGAAGTCAGGGAGGGCCGATCATGACCGATAGAATCACCATCAATCCCATCACCAGACTGGAAGGTCACGGTAAAATTGAAATATTCCTCAACGATCAAGGTGAAGTCGCCGACGCCTTTTGGCAGGTCACCGAACTCAGAGGTTTCGAAAGGTTCTGCCTCGGTCGCCCAGCCGAGGAAATGACCCGCATCGTGGCCAATATATGCGGCGTCTGCCCTTCCGCCCATCATATGGCCGCGACCAAGGCCTTGGACGAACTGTTCGGCGTGGAACCTACACCCACGGCCAAATTGATCCGACAACTTGAATATAACGCCGCCTATTTGGAAGATCATTACCTCCACTTTTTCTTCCTGGCCGCCCCGGATTTCCTGGTCGGACCCGAGGCCGACCCGGCCCAAAGAAATATATTGGGAGTCCTGGCCCGGGTCGGCCGGGAGATCGGTTTGAAAGTCATCGAGGTCAGAAAAAAAAACCGGGATATTACCCGACACATCTTCAGCAAGGCGCCTCATCCCGAGGGAGGGCTCCCCGGCGGAGTACCCCGGCGGATCACCGAGGAAGACCGGAAATGGATAAAAGAGACCGCCGATCAATCCCTGCAATTTGCCATTTTCGCCATCCAGCTGTTTAAAGACGCGGTTTTGGCCGATTCCGGCAACCTCAGCCTGATCATGGATAAGGCCTATAGCCTTCAGACCTATTACATGGCGCTGGTAGACGAGGAAAAACGCGCCGCTTTTTACAACGGTCATGTCAGGATTGTAACTCCCAACGGCCGGGAGTTCGCCATCTTCGCTCCCAAGGACTATGCCGACTACATCGCGGAGTGGGTGGAACCCTGGACCTATATAAGATTGAATTATTTGAAGAAAATAGGATGGAACGGCCTGACGGAAGGTGAAGGTACTTCTTTGTACCGCGTAGCGCCCCTGGCCCGTTTGAATGCAAGTCAAGGAATGCTTACACCCTTGGCTCAAAATGAATACGAATTGATGTTCAACACTCTCGGTTCCAAGCCGGCTCACCACACTCTGGCCATGCATTGGGCCAGATTGATCTGCGCTCTGCAAGCGGCCGAGCACAACTGTATGATTGCCAACGATCCACTGCTGACCAGCCGGGATATTCGCAACATGAACTTTAAGAAGCGAAACGTGGGAGTGGGCTGTGTCGAAGCCCCCAGGGGAACTCTGATCCACCACTATGAAATGGACAGCCAAGGCCTTTTAACCAAAATCAACCTGATCGTAGCCACCCAAAACAATGCCGCGCCTATCTGCCTGTCCATAAAAAAAGCGGCTCAAGCTTTCATAAAAGGCGGCGAGGTCCATGAAGGTCTGTTAAACAAGGTGGAGATGGCCTTCCGGGCCTATGACCCCTGCCTGGGTTGCGCCACTCACGCCGGGCCGGACCAGGGGTTGCTGACCATCAATGTCAGAAACCAAGGCGGAGAAATCATCACCACCATAAAACGAGCGGGAACTACTTGATGCTCAATCCCAATAAGCAGCACCCTGGGGCCGTTTCAGATGGTCACAACCCGCCGCGGCGCTGCGGGTCGGATACTCGATAGAAACAGGTAACGAAACCGGGAATGAAAACCTTGATTTTGGGCCTGGGCAATCCCATTCTTTCCGATGATAGTGTCGGCCTCCATGTAGCCGACCGGCTAGGGGACCTGATTGCGGAGGCTCAAGTTGTCACCACTCATCTGGTCGGCCTTAACCTCTTGGAAACGCTCCAAGGATACGACCGGTTATATTTAGTAGACGCCTGTCTGTCTGACGGAAAACCGGGAGAGGCGTGGAAAAGACTTCCGGACGGCCGTGGAGCTCTCCATCTTTTCACCTCCCACGGTCTTGATTTCTGGAGTCTGATGGAACTGGGCCGGACTTTAGGCCTTAACATGCCGAAAGCCATTATGGTTTACGGAGTCGAAATCAAGACACCGTTTGCTTTCGGCGAAGGATTGTCACCGGAGCTGAACTCCAAGGTCCCGCGCCTGGCGGAAGAAATCGCTTACGATATCCGGTCAATCGAAGCTCTCTAAGGCACGCCGCGGGGAGGTCCATACCTGGCATGTTCAGTCCCTTGACCGATTCCAACCAAGTGGAAAACCGACCCAATTACGCCGAAAGGTGACGGCATGGGAGTGGGGATGTGGCATGATATATAACGACCTTCGCAAATTGGCGACCCTTTATGAAATGATTAAAGAAGGCGAGACCCACCTGCGTCTTCAGGAATTCATGGACTCCGCCTGTCGTAACGTGGCGCAACTCCTGAAAGTCAAAGGCTGTACTATAAAACTCTTGGACCCGGACCATAAAAATTTGCGTTTCGTGTCAGCTTATGGTCTGGGAAAAGACTATATTTCCCGGGGACAGATAAGCCTGGAAAAAAGCGGCGTCAATCGACAGGTCATTGATGGCTCCCTTTTCAGCATCAGCCATATAGATGAGAGCCGATACCTGCAATACCCCGAAGACATTCGGCGGGAAGGCATATCTTCCATGTTGTGCCTTCCTTTACGGGTGGATACCCAAACCTTCGGTGTTTTGTGCGCTTATAGCACTGAAACCGACTTCTTCAAGGAATCCGACATCGGTTTTTTCTCCTTGATGGCGGACCTGATCGGCTTGACCATGCAGCGGATCACCCGGGAACGGGCTAAAACCTGGTTCATGAACAAAGCGGCCCATCAACTCCGTTCACCGCTCAATACTATCAAGAGCATGCTTCGTTTGCTTGAAGGCGACTATCTGGGACCACTTAATGAAAAACAAAAAGAGACCATGAACCGGTGCCAAATTCGATTGTCCATTTTGCTCTCCACCGTAAATGATTTGCTGAAAATCGCCTCTGAACGCCAGGAATCGATTCTGCCGCATCTGGAACCTGTCGACCTGGTCAAAATTATCAAATCACTGGAATCGTTTTATGCGATTCAGGCCGCCGAAAAAAACCTTACCCTGGA
>JADFXS010000211.1:0-3681 GCA_015233515.1 Deltaproteobacteria bacterium
CGTTTGATAGTCCATTTAGCGACGCCGTGAAATACGCTCAGCTAAAGGGTTTCGCGTTGTCGCCGGATGGCTGGCGCGATCTATGGCGGAGCGCCCACGCCCACGCGTTTACCGTGGCCAGGGTTACCACGATGGACGTGGTCCAGGTGATCAAAGGTTATGTGGACCAGGCTCTGGCCGACGGCACGACTGTCCGGCAATTTCAAAAGGATTTGATTCCCTGTCTGCGTCAGGCGGGTTGGTGGGCCGAATCGGAGGAGCAAGCCAAGATCACCCTGCCGGGCGGCGAGGTCCGGAAACGCCTGACCATGTCGCGGCTTGGCACTATCTATGACACTAACATCAATGTAGCCACGGCTGTGGGCCGGTGGAAACAATTTCAGGATACTGCAACCACGCGACCGTATGTCGAATATGACGGCGTGGACGACGGCCGGACGCGGCCCGCCCATCGCGCGTTGCACGGCAAAGTCTTTCGTTTGGACGATCCCGGGCTGGCGACGATCGCTCCGCCCAATGGTTTCCGGTGTCGCTGTTTTCTGAGCAGCTTGACGGACCGCGAAGTGCAGGCGCGCGGCCTTAAAATCGATGATGCCGGCAAATATGCCGGTGCGCCGGATGATGGCTGGGATTTTAATCCGGGCGCGGCGGGTTTCGAAGCCTGGAAACCGTATCTGCCCAAATACTCTCCTGAATTAGCACAAGAATATCAAACTCATAAAATATCGCTGTGGGAGCAGGCCAAAGAGCGCTTAGGGATCGGCCGCCAGCCTAAGCCGGAAACGATCGACAATGAACCCAAAACGACATCCGTGATCAAATCGGCTACTCCGACGGAAATGGAATCTAAAGCCATATCGCCGCGGATAGCCGCGAAAATTAAAAAACTCGAAGAAAAAATCAAGCAGCAATACAACCTTTCGGAAGTCAACTTGGGCAATAATCCATATATTGCGGAGTATATATCCAGCAATTGGCCGAAAGCGGCCCGAATGGGCTATGATTTACCCCAAAAATTAATTGTAAGGACATGGCTGCAAGCATTTGGGCAGATATCCGACGCTTTAGCGAAATATGATAACCACGATGATGCCATTTTAATCAATCCCATGTACGACTGGCTAAATATATATTTAAATCTGGCTAACTATTACAAAAAAAATAATTTATCCACTACTAATCCCGCCCACGTTTTGATTCATGAACTAGCCCATAAGCGTCATTTCGATGAATTAGGGCTAGATAGATTTAATCAGGTAAAACAAATGATGCCAACCAACGATGAAAGGATGAAATTAGCGAACCATGCCGGAAACATAGCAGCTCTCAGTTCTCTTGAAGCGGTAGCGGAAATCCACACAGGCATTATGTGTGGTAAACGATATCCACAAGAAATTATGAGCATTTATCAAAAATTTCTGGGACCGACTTTCCCGAGGCCGAGAGGAACAATATGACTATGCGCTTTCCATTATGTCCTGATTGCAAGCATGTGAGGACGCATGAACCATTGACGTGCACGGCATTCCCCGAGGGTGTGCCTGAAGAGTTCGCCAGTGGGAAAAAAAATCATGTCAATCCCTATCCCGGGGATAATGGAATCAGGTACGAAACAACCGATCCATCGCCTCCGCCTAGTGCTGATGATTTCGACTTTAACTTGGGAAATTGTCCATCATGCTTTGCTTGCGCCCGACATCGCCGAGGTAATACCTGCGAGGCATTTCCGGAAATAATACCGGATGAAATCTCAAGCGGGCGCAACGACCATCGCAGTCCTTTCCCGGGCGATCACGGTCTTACTTTCGAGCGGCGGCTCAAGAAAACATGCAGTTACTGCGCCCGACCTCGCATCGATAATACCTGCGAAGCTTTCCCGGAAATAATACCGGATGAAATCTGGAGCGGGCGCAATGATCATCGTACCCCTTTCCCCGGTGATCACGGTCTGACATTTTTACCGTGGCCCGATGATACTGAGCTGGAACCGGATATTTGACCGCCCCGACCATCATAGTTGAGACTCGCGGCGATATTGCGCCCCTGTTGGCTGAACTCAGGCAGCGACTGGCGGATATGCGACCGGTGTTGACCGAAATCGGCGCGATCGTGCAGCGGAGCGTAATCCGCAATTTCCAGTCCCAGGGGCGGCCGACGTCTTGGGCGACACTGAAAGACAGTCGGGTTAAACAACGTGTGAAAAAGGGCGGCGGCGCCACGCCGATACTGAGAGACACGGGTCATCTGATCCGATCCATCATTTCCCGGGTGACCGGGCCGGACCAGGTCACGGTCGGCACTAATATGATCTATGCCGGGACGATGCAATATGGCGCGAAAAAAGGGGCCTTTGGCCGGGTCACTATCCCGGCGCGTATGCAGAAAAGTCCGGGCCGGAATCAATACCGGACCACGGCCAAGGGACGAAAAATAAAGACGGCGTCGGGAGTTCTCTATATGCGCGAACGGATCCAGAATATCCCGTGGGGTGATATCCCTGCCCGGCCGTTTCTGATGATCCAGTCCGAGGACTGGGATGAAATCAAGGCGGCGGTCAGAGACTATTTAGCGTAAGGGCGATTTTTTATCGTTGGGCGCGCCAGGATGCCCCAGGATCAACGATCGCGGTCAAACCATAGTTAATCTATAGGGTAACAATAAATAAACGATCCTGGTGGATTTCGAAAAGAATGGAGATATCTCCCTACTGTCGAAATGACAAAAGCAGCATGTGAGGAAAAATATGAAATTCGCAGGTTTTGACGATTGGATTGAAATTTTTCGCGGCGGGTCGCAAGTCGATTCCGCTGGCCGGTCTCATAACGGTGATGACCTGATCGACCAGGCCGTGGCCGGCTTCAATGCCGCGAACCACGAACCGCCCGTGGTGATCGGCCATCCGGCGGAAAACGCCCCGGCTTTCGGATGGGTGGAAGCGGTGCGGAAAGGCATCCGCGACGGCGTGGCCGTTCTGGAAGCCAAGTTTAAACAGGTCATGCCGGAGTTTGTGGACCTAGTGCGACAAGGGCTTTTCAAGAAAAGGTCAGCCGCCTTTTACCCGGACGGATCGTTGCGGCATGTGGGTTTTCTGGGGGCCGCGCCCCCGGCGGTCAAAGGTCTGGCGGATATTGGATTCCGGGAGCCTGAAAGTATGTCGTTTGAGTTCGCGGCCGCCGGGGACCCGAAGGCGCCCCAGGAAGCGCGGGCCAAAAAATATAACATCGGCATCAAAGCCGGTGGTCATGTCACTAAGCCGGGCCAGTGGTCCAGCGTGCCCGACGAAGATTTCCTCGATCCGACAAACTACCGTTATCCGTGCCCGGATGCCGGTCAAACCCGCGCGGCGGCCGGTTATTGGGGCCAGGCCAAAAAAAACCAAGAACAATACTCCGCCGAGGAGCGGAAAATCATCAGCGACCGCCTGGCGGCGGCCGAGAAAAAATTTGGGATAGGAGGTTCCACCCATATGGATCCGAAATTTACCGAGGCTGACATCGAGAAAGCCAAGCAGGAAGCGGCTGCCAAGGCGGCCGAGGCCATGAAAACAGAAATGGAGCGGCTTTTCGCGGAAAGGGAACGGCAAGGCAAACTCGCGGCCCACAAACAGGAAGCCAAGGATTTCTGCGGCCGGATGGTGAAGGAAGGCAAGCTCACCCCGAGCCTGGTCAAAGCCGGGATCGG
>JADFXS010000211.1:3781-5371 GCA_015233515.1 Deltaproteobacteria bacterium
CGAAGCCGAAACGGCTTTGGGCGTGCTGCAAAACGCGCCCGTGGCCGGGGCCGCGGCCGTGGTCAGACTGGCCGGAGTCAGTAAACTCGAGTGCAACGCGGCTCTGGGCGTAGGCGCGTTTGTCATGCCCGAATATGTGGACGCGACTGATTCGGGCAAAGGCAAGACAGCGGTGGCGGCGCTGCAATATGCCCGAGGCATTGTCACGGAAGCCACCGGGGCCGAAGACGATCTGGCGTCCGTGTTGCTTATCGGGCCGAATCCGGCGATTACACAAGCAGCTTGGCAGCGCACGACGGTAACCACCAAGACCACGGCCGGCGCGGTAACCTATTCGGCCGCCGAGCTGCTGGGCGGGCTAATTCTTAGGGATCCCAATGGCGCGGGACGTGCCGACGTTACTCCTACGGCGGCCTTGATTGTGGCTGGTATTGCCGGATGCGTGGCCGGATCGTCATTCGAGTTTACGATCCGCAATACCGCCGATGCGGCGGAAACCATCACCGTTACAGCCGGGGCCAACGTCAGTTTGAGCGGAACAATGACCATCGACCAGAACAAATCCCGCCGATTCCTGGCGGTGGTGACCAATGCCGGATCCGGCACCGAGGCCGTGACGATCTACAGTCTCGGCGATGCAACCCATTAATAGGAGGAAGAGATGACGCAACCCAATGTCCGAGAGCTGGTAGTGGCCGGCCCGCTGGCCAATGTCAGTATCGCGTATAAAAATCAGTCGTACATAGCGGACCAGGTCTTTCCGCTGATCGGCAACTGTCCACCGAAAGCTCAGATCGCTAAATATCTCAAGTCTTCCTGGTTTAGGGATGAAGCTGGAATCAGGGGACCGAGCGGTCGAGCCAATCGCGGCGGGTACCCGATTGGGTACGAACCCGTGGCCCTGGTCGAAATCGCCTTTGCCAAAGAAGTTACGGACGAAGATCGCCGGGCGGTAAAATATGCCTTCGCGCCGCCATTGCAGCCCGACCAGGACGCCATCGAATTCTCCACTGACAAAATCGATCTGCGTCATGAGCGCCTAGTGTCCCAGGCCATTCTGACTGGAACCTGGTCTGGAGTAACCGCCGGCGAGGATAAAGCCGGAGCCTGGGCCGCCGGGAGCGGCAACACGTTCATCGCCGACATCGAAGCCAAGATCGAGTATATCCGCGGCCAAACAGGTTTCCGGCCGAATATCCTGGAACTGTCCGCCAATACCCTAGCCCAAGTCAAACAGGAAAGCACGGTCCTGGACCGGATCAAATACACCGAACGCGGCGTCATCACTCCGGATCTGCTGGCCTCCCTGTTTGGACTCGATCAGGTGTTGGTGGGCAGCGCTATCTATTCCACGGCCAAGGAGACCAAGGCCGGGACCGAATTCACCGGCGTCAATGTCTGGGAAAAGAATATTGGCAAGGGCTCGGCGTTCTTGTGTTACCGGCCGTCCGCGCCCGGGCTGAAGACGCCCAGCGCCGGTTACATCTGCCGGGGCGCGTATGAAACCGGTAGTCCGCGGCGAGTCACGACTTGGAGGGAACCGGCGGAACACCAGGATGTATACGAAGTCGCCGAGGAGATTTACGTATC
>JADFXS010000212.1 GCA_015233515.1 Deltaproteobacteria bacterium
GTCACCGTGATACCGCGTCTGGCGGGGATCTTGGCCAGAGAGCAGACCGACATCCTGTTGTTGCTCAACCACCGGGACACGATATTCCTTGGCGCTCCGGCGGCGAAAATCGCCGGAGTTCGTGCGGTTATCAACTGGCAGCATGAAACCTTCCGGCGATACTCCCTGCATCGCCTGACCATGTTAGGGCGTAGAATCTTTCATTTGCTCTGCATTGACCGCGTCGTGGCGGTGGCGAAGGGACATAAGGAATATATCATTGAATATGAAGGTGTGCCCAGACGCAAGGTCGAAGCTATATATAACGCCGTGGATACTGAAAAATTGATCTCCAAGTTAACCGTGGCCGAAGCAAAAAAACGGCTCGACCTGCCGGTTGATAGCCTGGTCGTGAGTTCAATAGCGGTTTTGCGGCCGGACAAGGCTCATGATGTCTTATTGCGGGCAGCCCAAATAGTATTAGACCGATTTCCTCGCGCTTTCTTCCTTATCGTGGGAGACGGCCCTCAAAAACCCGCGCTCATGGAATTGGCCGCGGAACTCGGGATACAAAACGCCGTGCGCTTCCTGGGATTTCGGCTGGATATAGCCGATATTCTTCAAGCCGTGGATATAAATGTTCTTTCCACCAAGCCGGAACAGGAGACGCTCTCCCTGGCCGTCATTGAAGCCATGGCCGTGGGTAAGCCCAATATCTGTACGGATGTCGGCTTTATGAAGGAAATTATCACTCCGGGAAAAAATGGTTTTTTAACTCCAGTGGGCGATGTGCGGAATTTGGCGCAAAAAATCATGACTCTTTTGGGAGACGAAAAGCTTCGCCGGGATATGGGTCAAGCTGCGCTCCAAGTGATTAAGGAAAAACTGAACGTTGATACTATGGTGAGGAGTTTTGAAAACCTCTTTTGTCGGCTGGCTGGAAAATAGCAGCGAACCTGGTCACAGAGTGTGACCGTAGGAGCAATTAAATGTGCGGGATTGTTGGCGGACTAGGGAGTAACGTCTCTTGGCCGAGTTTGAAGATCGGCCTGCCGACCATGACGAATACCTTGCGTCATCGCGGGCCGGATCATGGGGATGTATGGTTCGCGGCAGAGGACGGTGTGGCCTTGGGTCATCAACGCCTGGCCATAGTCGATTTATCTCCGGCCGGACATCAGCCCATGTTCTCCGCGTGTGGGCGTTATGTGCTGGTGTTCAACGGGGAGATATACAATCACCTGGAGTTGCGGCGAAAACTCGAAGCGGATTGGCTCTCGTCATCGGTCGATCTACAAGGGACGGTCAAGAGTAACAGCTGGCGCGGGCATTCGGACACCGAGACCCTGCTCGCCGGCTTTGTCCATTGGGGAGTAAAGAAAACTCTGCAGCAATCGATCGGCATGTTCGCCCTGGGCTTGTGGGATAGACAAACCCGGTCCTTGACTATCGCTCGGGATCGTTTTGGCGAAAAACCACTCTATTATGGCTGGCAGGGAAATGCCTTTTTATTCGGTTCGGAACTGAAGGCCTTGAAGGCTTATCCGGATTTCCAGGCGGAGATCGATCGCAGAACGCTCTGTCTGTTTCTCCGCCACAGCTATATTCCAGCCCCATACACGATCTATCAGGGTATTCATAAGTTGATGCCGGGCTCTTACCTGACTCTGAAGCAAGGCGAACGAGAATGGCGAATGGAATACTACTGGTCGTTTTCGGAGGCAATCGCCGCAGGACTGGCCAACCCCTTTGCCGGGACCGACGACGAGGCGGTAGCTGAGTTGGAAGTCCGACTCAAGAAAGCGGTTTTAGGACAGATGATGGCTGATGTTCCTTTAGGGGCATTTCTTTCCGGCGGGGTCGATTCGTCCACCATCGTGGCCTTGATGCAAGCGCAGTCAACCCGACCGATAAAGACCTTTTCCATCGGTTTTCATGAAGGTATTTACAACGAAGCCGGATACGCCAAGGCCGTGGCTCGGCATTTAGGCACGGAACACACCGAGTTATACGTAACACCCCGGCAGGCCATGGACGTGATCCCGCACCTCCCGGAGCTTTACGACGAACCTTTTGCCGACGCATCGCAAATCCCGACTTTTTTAGTGGCCCAACTGACGCGTCAACATGTAATCGTGGCTCTTTCCGGAGATGCAGGCGACGAACTCTTCGGCGGATATGATCGTTATGCGCGGTGTGAAAAACTATGGCGGCAAATTTCTCGGGTGCCGCGACCTTTATGGGAATGTGCCCGACGAACGATTAACGGCGTTTCGCCGGCTAAATGGAATAGCTTGCTGTCACTGATGTTAAAGATCGCGCCTACCAAGTCCAATCTTACCAACATAGGGCACAAATTACATAAATTAGCCGCCGGCACGGCCGTCCGAAATGAGCCTGAAGGGCTTTTTCTCCAGTTCGTCTCCCACACCTGGGATGACGACCAAATCGTGATTGACGGATTTGAGCCGGCGACGATATTGCGTGGTCTTCCATCCGGCCTGAAAACGAAAACTTTTTATGAAAACATGATGGCCCTGGACACTCTGACTTATCTGCCCGATGACATACTGGTCAAGTTGGATCGGGCGGGCATGGGAGTAAGTCTTGAGTCCCGGGTGCCTCTTTTGGATCACCGATTGGTTGAGTATGCTTGGCGATTGCCTCTGTCCATGAAAGTGCGTAACGGCGTTACCAAATGGGCCTTACGTCAGGTCCTTTACAAATATGTGCCCCTCAACTTGATCGAACGGCCCAAGATGGGTTTCGGCGTGCCGATTGACTCCTGGCTGCGTGGCCCACTGAGGGAATGGGCGGAAGACCTTCTGAATGAATCCCGTCTCCAGCGGGAAGGCTTCTTCCATTCGGCGCCTATCCGCAGAAAATGGGTGGAGCACCTATCGGGCCAAGGCAACTGGCAATATCACTTGTGGGATATCTTGATGTTTCAACAGTGGTGGGAGTATATGAACTGTTGAATCTTGTTGTTACCTTTTCAATACTTCTAAAAGTTTCGTAACCTGCTCCTCAGGGATGTGGGACACGGCTTCTCGAGCCGCTTTACCCATGTTTTCAGCTCTTTCATAATCTTTCAGCAGGCTCACAATATGAGTTTGGAGAGATTCCGAGTCTCCCGGATTGAAGAATAGCACGGTTTCACCGTGGCGCCCATACTCGATGGTCGCCAAATTGGCTGATACCACTAACGGTCGCCCTAAGGCCATTGTTTCCAACATCCCGTTCTGTCCGGCGGCGACTCTATAATATTGCATAGGCAGGACTACCACTCGGGCATACCATATCAGCTCGATCATCTTCTCTTCGGAAATTTTTTGCTTAATGAGCTTCACGTTGGCCGGCAAGGAGATTTGCGGGGAATAATTTTGCGATAAAATTATTAAGTCAAAATCAATATGCGTTGCGGCTTTGAGCAAAGTATCAAAATCACGATCACTGTTTCCATATGAAAAGATGTAATCTTTTTTCTCTCCTTCATGCCTGATCTGAAAATAGGGTTGTGGCGGAGAATCAGGATAAAAAGAGAGTCTTTCCCTTGAAATTCTAAATATTTCTGCATAGATATCAATTTCTTCCCGGGAAGTGCACATGCAGTGATCCATTCCGGGAATGACCAAGCGAACGATGGCGGTCTTTAACCGATAACCCCAATCCGACCTCTCCAGGTTGATATGAAAATCGCGGACAATATGTCTCGGTCTTTTTTTCCAGAAAAACATCCTGTTCATGAGAGCATAGAAAGCGCCGGTATTTGTGGACCACGAAATCACCACGTCATATTTTCCGCTTTCTTGTAGGAAAAAAGAGATCATTTTGATTATGATGGTCAATGAGCCCAGAAATTTTGTTAAATGATTGCCTTGAGGAATCATGGATTTTGGCCAGTACGTGTCGACCGTAATTCCGGAAGCTGTAAGCTTTCTGCATAGATACCAGCGATTTTCCTCTTTCCAAGTCGTCAGTATGATTATTTTCATTTTTTATTGCTCCGGCGGCGTAATTCGAAGAACGGTTTGAGCGCCAGGAATTCGCAGCCCAATTTCACACCTCAAGGAATACCCGTCTTTAACACCCTGGTTACTCGGGATTACTCAGGGGTAGCTCCGGACAGGTGGATAACCACGCGCCATAACCTAACTTTTTTAATTTACAGGAAAACAGTATAATTTCGTATAAAAATCTATTAATCGCAAAAACGGGCTTCGTAAGCAAGTCGATATTTGATTTCATAGAGATTATCCGGAAAATATACCATGGTTCGATGCAATCTGAACAAATCCGCTCCATTACTATTGATCCCTCTAATGGTGGTAACGGCGCATTCGTACCCGGTCTTCTTGAGAAGATCGATGCTGACCTCATTAAAATCCGAAATCTTACCATTGGGATAAGCAAAAGTCTTAACAGGGGCGTTAAGTTGGTCCTCTAAAATATTCTTTGATATTTCCAATTCTTGTAGCGCATCTTTTTCTGGCAAGTGTCCGAGTATGGTATGGCTGACCGTATGCGACCCGATGTGAGTCCTGTTATTACTCAACATTCGGACTTCATCCCAATTCAGCATCAATGAGTCTTGACAATTACTCGTTTTAAAACGATCTCTGAGCCGCTCAAGATATTGACTTCTTGAATTAGCATCGTAATTTTTCAAAAAGTCGATTATCCGCTCCACCGCGCATATTCGATTGTACCAATCCGGTTTGATAGTAATCTTTGGATCGGTCAGTGAGACGGGATCAAGGAATTGGGCGTTATATAAGGCATTCCTGACATCATCCGGCCAAAGGTTTTCTTGTTTATCGACACAATCCGTGGTGACAAATACTGTGGGTTCAACATTTTCACTTAAGAAAATATCCAAGCCTAAAGTGTAATTATCTTTGTAGCCGTCGTCAAAAGTTATTACCAAATATGGCTGGTCTACTTGATGATTTCGTAATAATTCAACAGCTTTTTCTAATGAAATCACCTTAAAGTACTTTTTATAAAATCTAATCTGCCGTCGTAATGAGTTTTGAGTCACCGAGATTGTAGAAGCGATTTGTTTTTGATTGTCCGGGATGATTCTATGATAACACATAATGGCGATACCGGGCCGCTTCAACATTTTTGTCAGGCGTGCATGAAATAACAAATTGAATATAAATGTAAAAATTTTATTTTTTATCGATCGGATATTTTCGTACCGAGTAGTCTCTAACATTAAAAAACCCTTTCTTCACAAATCATCGAGCAATTCTATCGGAAGTCCGCCATATTTTTTCATATGCGTCCATTACCTTATCGATGCCATATCGCTTCTGGATATCTTCGCGGGCGCGTCGCCCCAATGCTTCGGCCAGGCCTGGATCGTTCAGCAGCTTAGCCAGACAGA
>JADFXS010000213.1:0-2482 GCA_015233515.1 Deltaproteobacteria bacterium
CGTTGTTGATCTTGATGTAATCAGCCAGGCGTGTCTTGTTGAAGCGTTTGACCGCGCGCCATCTTTCCCGGAATTCCGAGTCGGCGGCCAGAGGGGCCAAATCCTTCAGCCGTTCCAGATCCGTCACCCATCCCGAGCCTATTTTTTCGGTGATCAATTCGGACAGAGTGGGATTGGCTTGCAGAATCCAGCGGCGAGGCGTGACGCCGTTGGTTTTATTATTGAACCTCTCCGGATACATCTCATAGAAGTCTTTGAAGACCCGGTTTTTGATAATTTCCGAATGCACCGCCGAAACCCCGTTGACCGAGTGGCTGCCGATAATGGCTAAATGCGCCATGCGCACTCTTCTATCCGGGGTTTCCTGGATCAAGGACATACGCCGCAGTCGATCCACATCACCTGGATAGCTTTCTTTAACCGATTCCAGGAAGCGATGGTTGATTTCGTAAATAATCTGCAGATGTCTTGGCAGAATCTTCGCCATCAACTCCACCGGCCAAGTTTCCAAAGCCTCGGGCATGACGGTGTGATTTGTGTATCCGAAAGTTTTAATGCAAATACTCCAGGCGTCTTCCCAACCCAGACCTTCATGATCCACCAGGATTCGCATCAGTTCGGGAATGGCCAGGGTAGGATGAGTATCGTTGAGTTGTATGGCCACCCGGTCCGGAAAGATGGAAAAAGATCGGCTGTGTTTTTTGAACCGACGCATGATGTCCTGAAATGTAGCTGAAACAAAGAAATATTCTTGTTTAAGCCTCAAGGCCCGACCGGCGACCACTTCTTCGCTGGGATACAGTACCTTGGAAATGTTTTCCGACATGGCTTTCTCTTCCAGGGCGTTGATATAATCGCCGCGCTGAAAGTAGTCCAGGTTGAATTCTCGAGTGGCTTTGGCCGACCATAGCCGCAGGTTGATCACGTTATCATGACCAAAGGCCGGGATCATCAGGTCACAGGGCATGGCGTTGACTTTTTCCGTGTCCACCCAGCGGAATATCTGGCGGCCTTTTTCATCGGATCCAACCTCCACCCGTCCGCCGAATTCCACCAGATACAAGTATTCCGAGCGGTCGAATTCCCAGGGATTGCCATAACGCAACCAGTTTTCAGGGATTTCCACTTGAAAGCCATTTTCGATCTTTTGGAAGAACATGCCATAATCATATAGGATACCGTATCCGTAAGCCGGAAGTCCCAAGGTGGCAATGGAATCAAGAAAACAGGCCGCCAGACGTCCAAGGCCACCGTTACCTAAACCGGCATCCACTTCCTGGGCTTCGATGTCTTCCAATTCGAATCCGAAATCCGCCAGGGCTTTTTTCGTGCTATCCATGAGGCCCAGATTGATCAGACTGTTGGTCAGCAGCCGGCCCATGAGGAATTCCAGAGAGAGATAATATACCCGCTTGGCTTCTTCATCGTAGTACGACCTTTGAGTTTGAATCCAGCGCCGGACCAGGTGGTCGCGCACCGTGAAAGCTAACGCCTTGAAACAGCGAAATTTGTCGGTCCGTTCCGGATCAGCGCCCAAATTGGAGACGAGATGATGATTGATATCTTGCTTGATCTGCTCGGCGGTCTCGCCGACTCCGCATGTTATATGATCGTGATTATGATGGCTGGGCATGATTACTCCCTCTAAGCAAAAAGTCTAAATTATTTTCTACCTTAGCCTATACCGTGTTAGATTATCGCGGAAACGGATTAGTTTCAACCCAAATCCACCGCCTAATCGCGGGCTGGACACAGAAATCCTTAGCGAAACGCGAAGTTGAAGGTCCCGCCGTTGGCGGATACCTTCGACATGTAAGGAGGCAGAGCGTTTTGATTTCGCTCGCTGCCCCGCGGAACGCCGCGGGGACAGTTCGCTTGCATGTTGGAACGATTTTGGCCCGCAGGCGTATTGATCATACGTCGAGGAGCAAAAATCGTGAAACGAGCGTTGCAGCAAGGATTTATGTGCCTCGTTGCTCAACGGTGTGAATTACAGTCAATAACGATTTAATCGATTTGAAAAATTCGGCCATAACCCTGTGAATTTTCGCCTTGACATGTTTCCAGCCGCCTCTTATAGGCATGACTGATAGATTTTAAGAACCTAAATGCGCTTGTGTAAAAATGATCAGTAACATCGACGAACTGAACCATTTCCTGTCCACATTCGTCCTGCAAGGCTCTTCGGCGGAAAAATCACTTTTTTCCATGAGCGCCGCCGAGACCTTGCTTGACTCCCGGCGCCTAGCCGGAGAGACCATTCCCATATACATCAATGAATTCTGGACCGCGAAGCAAAGACAAGCCGCCAACATCCACGAAATATCGTACCGCGGGTGCTACAAGCCGCAATTGCCCGGTTTTTTTATCGACCTGTTTTCCCGGCCTAAGGACTTGGTCTACGATCCATTTAGTGGCAGAGGGACCACCGCCATCGAAGCGGCTCTTCGGGATCGAAACGTCATCGCCAACGATATCAACC
>JADFXS010000213.1:2492-5369 GCA_015233515.1 Deltaproteobacteria bacterium
GCGCTTGGCGCCCCCCGACCTGAGCGCCTTGGCCGACCGCTTGCACGCCATCAGACTGGAAATGGACCGAAACAGCCCCAGAAAGCCCAAAGCCGAATTAGACCTGTCGATGTTCTATCATCCCCTGACTGAGGGAGAAATCATCAATTTGCGGATGTATCTGGCGGCTCGAAAAACCTCCGGCGCGGAAGACGACTTGGATCGGTGGATTCGCATGGTGGCCACCAATCGTTTAACCGGCCACTCCGCCGGTTTTTTTTCCGTCTATACCTTACCTCCCAACCAAGCGGTTTCCCCGGAGCGTCAGATCAAAATCAACGATAAAAGGAGGCAGACGCCACCTTACCGCGATACCTTAAGCATTATCCTGAAAAAATCTCGCAATCTTTTAAAAGACTTGACCGTCACGCAAATCCAAAGACTCCGAACCGCCGGACAATCGGCCCGGTTCCTGACCGAAGACGCGCGAAAAACATCCCAAATTCCGGACAACAGCGTGCAGTTGATCGTTACTTCACCGCCTTTTCTGGACATTGTCCAATACTCCCCGGATAATTGGCTTCGCTGCTGGTTCAACCAAATCGACGACCGGGAAGTGGCCGCCGGCATTACCATGAGCCGGACGGTCAAAGTTTGGACCGAGGTCATGCAGGAGGTCTTTGTTGAACTTTTCCGAATTACCGGACTTGGCGGCCGGGTTTGTTTCGAAGTGGGTGAAGTGAGAAACGGACGGGTCAAACTGGATGAAGTTATCGTCCCTGTTGGAACCGGGGCAGGTTTCACCTGTCTGGGCATTCTGATCAACCAGCAGGAATTTACAAAAACATCCAATATCTGGGGTATCAATAACAACTCCCGTGGAACTAACACCAACCGGATTATAATGTTCGCCAAGGAATGAATCGTGGAAATTCCCCGCCGCAAGCCAGGGGGAATGCGCTCACTTGCATGTTCAACCGTCAAACCCTAATTCGCCGCTAGCGGGCATCAAGACACGTAAGTGATAAATGAGGGTTAACCTGACTTATTGACAATCAAGCACCTTTTCGGCCATTATTGATATAAGCGGTCCAGGGCGAAGATTCCCGCGGCGATCTGCGAGGAATTTTCAACATGTGAGGAACAAAAGTGTTTTAATTTTGGCTCGCTGACCCTGCGGCAGGCCATGGGTAATGCGATTGTCCGCATGTTCAAAAACCCCTTTGACCGTTTTTCAATTATGTTATGTTTCATCCGACCGGAATCCGACCGGCCGTAAGTCGAAGATCAATAAACAGAGCTATACCCGGAAATCAGAAAAAGGACCATTGCCATGGCTGACAGCGACATTGCAACACCATCCAACTTCATTCGCAACATCATCGAGGAAGACCTCAAGACCGATAAATGGGGCGGCCGAGTGGTAACCCGTTTTCCTCCTGAACCCAACGGTTATCTTCATATCGGACATGCCAAGAGTATCTGCATTAACTTCGGGCTGGCCAGTGATTACGGCGGCCGATGTCACATGCGTTTTGACGATACCAATCCAACCAAGGAAGATACGGAATACGTGGATTCCATTTTGGATACGGTCCACTGGTTAGGATACGACTGGGGTGAGCACCTGTATTACGCTTCTGATTATTTTGAGCAATTATATCAATTCGGCGAACAGTTGATCATGGTCGGCAAAGCCTATGTCTGCGACTTGACCGCCGACCAAATCCGGGATTATCGTGGAACCTTGACCCAACCGGGCCGGGAAAGCCCGTATCGAAACCGGAGCGTGAATGAAAATCTGGACCTTTTCCGCCGCATGCGGGCCGGAGAATTTCCCGATGGTTCGCGAGTCTTGAGAGCCAAGATCGACATGGCTTCCCCGAACCTGAACCTGCGGGACCCGGCCGTTTATCGTATCCGCCACGTATCCCACCACCGCACCGGCGACAAGTGGTGTATCTATCCGATGTACGATTACACCCATTGCTTGTCCGACTCCGTGGAAACCATCACCCACTCCATCTGCACCTTGGAATTCGAAGATCATCGTCCTTTGTATGATTGGGTTCTTGACCAACTAAACGTTTATCACCCCCAGCAGATTGAATTCGCTCGTTTGAATTTGGAATATACGGTGATGAGCAAGCGCAAACTTTTGGAGCTGGTTCAGGAAGGTCAGGTCCAAGGTTGGGATGACCCCAGAATGCCGACTTTAGTGGGATACCGCCGGCGCGGATACACTCCGGAATCCATCCGGGCCTTTTGCGATCGCATCGGGGTTTCCAAGGCCGACTCTTGGATCCCCATTGAACTTTTGGAAAAAAGCATTCGCGATGACCTCAACGAAAAAACCAGGCGGGTGATGTGTGTCCTTCGCCCCTTGCGTTTGGTCATTGACAATTACCCGGAAGACCAAATCGAAGAATTCGAAGCGCCTTACTTCCCCGATGATCCGTCACGGATGGGTTACCGTAAGGTGCCGTTTTCCAAGGTTTTGTATGTGGAACGCGATGACTTCATGGAAAACCCGCCCAAACAGTTTTATCGTCTATCCCCGGGTCGGGAAGTCCGCTTGCGTTGGGCTTACTTCATCACTTGCCAGAGCGTGGTCAAGGATGAAATGACCGGAGAGGTTACGGAAATCCACTGCACATACGACCCGGCCACCAGAGGCGGCGATTCTCCGGATCGGCGAAAAGTCAAAGGAACAATTCACTGGACTTCCGCTAACCAGGCTTTACCGGTACAGATCAGATTGTACGATCGGTTATTCACGGTTCCCAACCCCACCGGTATCAAGGAGAAAGATTATCGCGAGCTCCTCAACCCTAAATCCCTGGAGGTCGTGAATGGCCTGGCCGAACCCAGTCTGGCCGAAGCCCGCCCCGGCGAACG
>JADFXS010000214.1 GCA_015233515.1 Deltaproteobacteria bacterium
CAGCTCGTGATGGGATAGAGTACTATGTTATAAAGTTGTAATTTTGACAGGATTGGAAAAACGCGCCATTTAGCAAGGCCGGAAAGTTATTTTTCCAACCGGTCGGATTTCTATGTCGAAGGTAAAAGACCGCGTCTGATGGCTGGCAACAAGGAAATCGCGGCTGATGCTGTCTAATTTTTTAGCAAAAAACCTTGTTCCGGTTGCTATTTTTATAATGACCGGAATAAGATCGTTTACATTTTTGCTTTCGATTAATTTAATTGTGGTGCTCATATATCGCACATCGGAAAGTTTATGCCGGAAGTAGATATTTATCTTTGCCGGTGTAGATAAGTCATTAAACTATTTAATTTTTATAGCATACGCTTTGCCATCGCCGCGTAGGATATTTGATTTTTTTGATAACAGACTCAGATTATTAACCGGATATACCAGCGAGCTCATTCCCGGCGGCCCGCCGTGGATAGTTATAATGACCGTAGGGAATATGAGAAAGGAATGATACATAACGCGACAACTTTATTCGTTGGAGGTAATTTGCATGACCAAAAACACTCGAATGATATTGTCCATTTTTTTTATGTTATTTGTGGCTTTTTGGGGAAGCCTTTCGGCTGAAGCTCAAAACAATCCTCAAACCATAACCATCGCCATTGAAGACGTCCCGGTTCCACCATGGACCTTCCCGGATGCGACCGGTCTAAACATAGAAATGATGAAACTGGTCGGTCAAAAACTGGCCTTCAATATCGAATGGAAAAAAGCACCGTGGAAACGATGTCTTGAAATGCTGAAAAAAAATGAAATAGACGGTGTGGCCTCCGGGTCCTTCAAGGAAGACAGAAAAGAAATGGGCGTTTACCCCATGAATGATAAGGGAGAAGTGGACCCCTCTCGGGCGATGATGATGGAGGGCTACACGATCTACCGTCTTAAGGGTGCTGATCTGGATTATGACGGTAAGGCCTTTAAAAATTTACAGGGAAAAATCGGAGCCCAAATGGGGTATTCCGTGGTTGACTCCTTGAAAAAGATCGGCGCCCAAGTCGACGATGGGGCTAAGGATCCCATGGCGCTTATAACCAAACTTGTTGAAACCCGAGTTCAGGGAATTGTTTTACAGAGCTTGGGCGCTGATATGCTTTTAAAAAATAAGCCGGACCTAGCCGGGAAAATTGAGAAGTGTTCCGTGGCGTTTGTGGAAGATAAACCTTATTATTTGATTTTATCAAAAGAATTTTGCCAGAAATATCCCGAATTTTCACAAAAAATTTGGAACCAGATCAAGGAAGTCCGGGAATCGCCGGAATATGGCGCTATAGTAACCAACTGGGGTAAGTAGACATAAACAGGCCTTAAATCAAGATGTTGGCCGTTCAGCCATGGCCAGCCGCCAAGGAGTCAGTCCGTGAAAAGCCATATTTTTCAAAAAGTGGGCATGAAGATCAATTTTGTGGTTCTCTTAGTCACCACTTTTGCCTTAGCAGGGGTAGGGATTTATGAATACCATACAACTGCTTCATACTTAGCTTCTGAACTTGGTGAATTCACGGACAACCTGGCAAACCGCCTAAGCATCAGCCTCAGGGAGCCTTTATGGAACGTTGATGAAAACCTTGTGGAAGTTTTGGTTAAAGCGGAGATGAAAGACCGAAAAATCAACGGAGTGATAATTTACGCTCCGCGAAAAAAAGCCGATGAAAAAGAGAATGTGGTCAAGTCCTTCTTCAAACGCGAAGGAGGGAAGATCGAAGCGAGTCAGGCTTCCACCAAAACCGCCGGGATGTCGTCCGCTCGGCGTCTCATGGAAAAAGTTGATGACAGCGGGAAAAAAGATATTGTCGGAGAAATTGAAGTAGTTGTTTCTCGCCAGGAGCTTGAAGAAAACCTCTCGCGTCTTTTAAAAGCCACGGTCTATAGAGCATTAGCACTGGATATTATTATCGTTGTAGTGCTCACTCTTTTTCTTCGGTCTCTCCTGATCAAACCTTTCCACATCATCACCGACGGACTGACGAGATTTTCCAAAGGAGACTACAGCCCGCCGGCCGAAGCCGAATATATTGATAGATACATGAGGCCCCGTGCGGACGAAATCGGATTAATCACCAAAATTATGACCGAATTACGCAACTACCTGAATACCAAGGGCGAGGAAGCCGAGCGCATTGCGAATTTCGATCTCAGCCGGGAGATCGGAGTCACTTTTGAGGGAGATATACTAGGGCGCTCTTTTGGCAAGATGCTTGAAAATCTTGGCCAGACTATCGCTCTCGTCCGCGAATCCGCGATCCGAGTTGAAGATAGAGCCGCCCGAATTTCGTCGGTCAGTGAAACCCTGTCTCAAGGAGCGGTCGAGCAATCATCGTCATTAAAAGAGATCACCGATACATGCAACCGCATAGGCTCACAGACCCGAAATAACGCCGATCATGCGGTTTTGGCCAGTGGATTAGCCGGCGAGACAAGGGAATCCGCGAAAAAAGGTAATAGTGAAGTCACGCAAATGGTGGAGGCCATGAAGGAGATGCAAGCCTCTGGTCACCAGATTGTCAAGGTTATTAAGATGATAGATGACATAGCCTTCCAGACTAACCTTTTAGCCTTGAATGCGGCTGTGGAGGCGGCCCGGGCCGGTCGCCATGGAAAAGGCTTTTCCGTTGTCGCCGAGGAAGTCCGGAATTTGGCCGGACGTTCGGCTCTGGCGGCCAAAGAAACCGCTGATTTAGTGGTAACTATGATTAAAAAAGTGGAGAACAGCACCGCAATCGCGGGAAGAACGGAAAACGCCCTGGAAGAAATCGTGGGCCGGGCTTCTAAAATGGCCGAGCTAGTGGAAGGAATATCAACCGCCAGTAAAGAGCAGGCCCAAGGTATAAGTCAAATAGGCCAAAGCCTTTCGCAAATTGAAAAGGTGACTCACCAAAGCGCGACCAAGACCGAAGAAAGCAATAGCGTCGCGCAAGAACTTTCCAGCGAGGCCGCGGAACTCAACCGAATAATCAGCCAGTTCAAGCTAACCGACTCGAATGGAGAGCCGGCGATCCAACTTATGGTTCAACCTCAATAAAAAAACCCCCAATTTTTACATTAGGGGTCTTGATAGTAATACCTTTTTTAAAGGTCTATAGTTAACGTGATTATCACTTGGCCGGTCTGGTTTCGGACAAATACTGCATAATGACGGCGGCTTCTTCAGCCGTAATCTTCCCGGCGGAATTCTTTTGCATTCTGGTTACGGTTTCTTTCCAGCCGTCGGGAGTCTTACTTTTACCCAACGCCCGGTCTGGCTGGTGACATAGGGAACATTTTTGTTCGAACAAAGCCTTGGGTGACAGTTGTTCAGCGTAGCTACCGGTTAACAAAAACACGCTCACGATCATAATCACAACTCCAGCGCCGATAAACACGAATAATCTTTTCATAACTTTCCTCCTGACAGCTAAAATTTTTTCGAAAAATGATAAAGCGTTTTTGGGGGGAGCATGCTCCCGTATCGGCGAATATTAGCTCCCCAGGTAACAAATTTTGAACAAACACAGCGTTACGCTCAATGATCGGAATTTCTTCATGATCTCTGACCGTAAAAAAAATTTTCCGGATTAGAGCTTCCGCACTCCATCGCGGGCTGATTATACCTCTGCCGACTCTTTACCAAAATCGGCGCTTATAGCGCTTCTCGAAAGTTTTTTCGGCTTAGTGCGGTCTAAATTTCCTTTCCTACCCTTTTTTTTGCATCAACCTCAATGTCTGCCATTTCGACCGAAGGGAGAAATCTCATTAAATTTGCGAGGGATAGAGATTTCTCGTCGCGGCCTATGGCCGCTCCATCGAAATGACAACGGTGCTTCAAAACGAAGAAACTTTCGAGAAGCATTATAAATGAAATTACACAGTGCTTATAACACAGTTACGAGAATTTTGCAGCTATCGTCTGGCTAAGCAACCATTGAACGTGCAAGCGAGCGCACTCCCCGCCGCTTGCCGCGGGGTTAGGGAGCAAAAATTTAAAAACGTTTGTTCCTTAAATGTCGAAGATTCCTCGCCGCTCGCTGCAGGGGGTTTCAACATCTTGTCTTTTTCGACATTTCATGATAAAAATAAATAACATGTGGAAATATCTATTTTTCCGAAATGAGGGTGGACCTAATGAACTAAAATAGGATGTCGAACCGATTTAAAGCGGTCGAGCTAACCGAGGTAAGCTTAATTTCGGTCAATCCTGTATATACAACCAAGGGCCATAAGCAAAGAAGCGTCTTTACCCGCACGGAAACAATTAATTCATTTCAGATAGAGGTGATTGCCAAACTAGGAATTTTGGCTCGGATCGAGGAAGGCGGGATTTTGAAGCCTCGGGAATACGGACGTATTTAAGGATTTCAAAATTGAACCCGGCAAAGAGTCGGCCGAAAAAAACAGTTTTCTAATCTCCTCGCTAAGTTAACTGCTTAAAGAAACAAAATCGCCAAAGGGTGTTGCACAAGTGAGGAGATAAAGAATGTTCCCTGTAAAAAAACACCTGACGAAAATATTGTCATTCGTTCTGGTAATATCCGCTTGCCTTGGTTCCTGGCCGGTCTTTGCCGATGAAACTATCAGGATCGGCGGCGTTGGCAGTGCAATGGGCTCCATGAAATTTCTCGGGACAGCTTTCGAGGTAATAGTTTTTCGAAGTTTAGGAACCAGCGGGGCAATCGCGGCGCTCGCCAAGGGTGCGATCGATATTGGAGTTGCCGGGAGACCGTTTACCCAGGAAGAGCTCAAGCTGGATATGTCCGTCATCGAATATGCGCGTACGCCGGTTGTCTTCGCTGTAAAGACCGACAATTCGATCTCAGGGTTTAGCCGGGACGACTTGATAAAAATGATCAAAGGAAATACGACCGCCTGGCCGGGCGGACAGCGGGCGCGTCCCGTACTTCGTCCGGTCACCGATGCCGAGACCATTATCATAAAGAAGGCCGATCCGGACATCGGGCTTGCGATCGAGGAAGCGCTTGCTCCTGGAGGAATGATCGTAGCCCTAACCGCGCAGGAAGCCGCGGACGCCATTGAAAAGACCCCCGGCGCCTTCGGGATATCAACCCTGAGCCTCATTCAATCCGAGAGGCGATCACTCAGAGCAGTACCTTTTAATGGAGTATCCCCTAATTTGGAAAACATCGCCAATGGGTCGTATCAGTTTGTCATGTCGTACTGGATGCTGACCAAACCCAAGCCTTCCAAGGTGGTCAGCGATTTTGTCGATTTTGTTCAGTCGGCGCCGGGGAGGCGGATTTTAGAAGAATCAGGCCACTACGTCGAGCCGCGGGAGAAATAGGGGATGAGATCAGTCCAGAGAACG
>JADFXS010000215.1 GCA_015233515.1 Deltaproteobacteria bacterium
CTTAGCCGCCAAAGCCTTGGGGGATAATTTAGGATCCGGCGCCGGCGGCATGGCTGATCCCAAGTTGTACCATATAGGGAACGTCAGAAAAGCCAAACCGATTATCAGGCCGGTTATGATCTTGCCTGCATCATACATCGTCGCCATCCTCCTCCTCCCCATTCCCGTCGTCACCTCGACCGGGGATTTCTTCACCTCGCAGATTATAGCTGCGTTCGTTTTCGCCCTCCATGACCAGGGCGTTAGCCACCAACTCGGTTATGCCCGCCACTTTAACTCCAGGGACCCAATAATCCATCAAGGGCGGTAAGGTTGCCCGGTCCAAAGCGCAAATACAGGCCAGAGTATTGACATCGAATTTTTCATGGACATATCTAACGGCGTTAGCCCGAGGCATGCCGCCCTGCATCCGGCCGACATCGTATTCGCCGGCGTTCAAACCGGACCCGCCGCCGCAGCAGAAGGTCTGTTCGCGAATAGTGTTTTCCGGCATGTCATAATAATGGTTGCAGACGTTTTTCAAAATGTAGCGCGGCTCCTCCAGCATACCCATGGCGCGTGACGGGTTGCAGGAGTCATGGAAAGTGACCTTCATATGGTCGTTGCGGCCGGCGTCCAGCTTAAGTTTATTATGCCGGATCAAATCCGCCGTGAATTCGGAAATATGGACCATCTTGGTCGACGCGGCCTGTTCGAAACGGGTTCCGGTCAGAGGGCTGACCGGCATTTCCAAAAAGTCGGCCGGACCGTTCATCGTGTCCATATACTGGTGGATGACCCGCCACATATGGCCGCATTCCCCGCCCAGGATCCATTTTACCTTCAAGCGCTTGGCCTCGGCGTACATTTTGGAGTTCAGTCTTTTCATCATCTCATTGGAGGTAAACAGACCAAAATTGCCCCCTTCGGAAGCGTAAGTACTCCAGGTGTAGTCCAGACCGATATGTTCGAACAGAAGCAAATAGCCCATGAAAGTAAAAATTCCCGGTTCGGCGAAGACGTCGCCGGAGGGGGTGACAAATAATATTTCGGCGCCTTTGCGATTGAAGGTCGGTTCAATGGTCACACCCGTGTACTCTTCGATATCGCTCAGGAGGAACTCGACATTGTCCTTGTAAGTATGCGGCTGGAGTCCCAGGTGATTGCCGGTCCGATAGCAGTTCGCCACCGGTGTGGCGATCCAGTCGATATTCAGACCCAAGAGATTGAGGAGTTCCCGGCCCATCATGGTAATTTCCGCGGTATCTATGCCGTAAGGACAGAAGACCGAGCAGCGCCGGCACTCGGTGCATTGGAAAAAGTAGTACCACCATTCCTTCAGAACATCTTCGGTGAGCTCCCTGGCGCCGACCATACGAGCCATGATCTTGCCGGCTAAGGTGAACTCTTTCCGGTAAACCGACCGCATTAGTTCGGCCCGGAGCACCGGCATATTCTTGGGGTCGCCGGTCCCGATGAAAAAATGGCACTTATCGGCGCAGGCGCCGCATCTGACGCAGATGTCCATGTAGACGTGAAGCGAACGGAACCTTTTTATCCGATCATGCAACCCTTCCAGGACAATCTGTTTCCAGTTGGCGGGTAGTTTCCAATCGGCCTCGAGGGGGTCCCATTTTCGGGCATTGGGCATACCCACGTAATCGAGGCTTTTAGGATTGGCCGAGTAGCAAAATGTGCCCGGCCGGATGTTGACCTGTGTATCCATCCAACCCTTGAAGGGCGGGATATGATTGACTTTGGACAGGACGTCTGGCTTGGGGACTGCCATTGTCTACTCCTTCTCCTCTTTTTCTTCGCCAGCCGTTTCCGCGGAGGCTTCTTTTTCCACGGGTAAACCGGCCTCGATCATGAAATCGCGGAATTCATCCTCATATTCTTCATAAGTGTGTAAATGCACATGAGGGTTCCAGGGATTGACGTGCCGTACCGCCCGGCTGTTGTTGACCAGATTGCGGGTGGGGCTGAGGAAGATGCCGCCCAGGTGCATCAGCTTGCTAAAAGGAAAGTAGGCAAAAAGCACACTCACCAGGAACAGGTGAATAAAAAAGATGGCTCCGATACCTTGAGGTATGGTGGGGCTGAAATGGGCCAGACCCAAGGTCAAAGTCTTGACTCCGACGATATCCACCTTGAGGATATAGCGCATCAATATCCCGGTCGTGGCAATTGCCAAAATCAGGAAAAGAGGAAACCAGTCGTTGGCTAGGGAGATGTAGCGCACTTGCGGAATGATCACCCGACGCAAAAACAGATAAGTGACGGCCATCAGCAGAACTACGCCGCTGAGGAAAAGTCCGGGGAGCCAGACAAAAGGCCACAAGCCTATTTCCAAAAAGCCGTCCAGGCGCTCGACCAAGGCCACGCAAGCCGGGATGGGCTCGGTGAAGAATCGTAGATGCCGAAAAACGACCACTAAAAAAGACCAATGAAAAACCAGGGCAAACAGCCACAACCACTTGGCGGAGCTGTAATAAGCCCGGCCGTGGCGGAAATCCAGGGAAGTATTCCGGAATAACGACCGGAATAGAAGGATTTCTCCCAACATTCTTATAATGACCGCGCCCGTGGTGGTGGGATTGTCGATACAGTTGGTCTTGATCCAGGGCAATGACTTAGCCTGACCGCAAGTAGTGGGGATATGGAAAGGAACGGGCGATTGCCCCCACTTGACGACCCGATACACCAGCCCGACGAAGAAAACAACCATCGCGGCATATGGGACGACTACTCCGAACAGGCTGTACATGTCCGCGGCTCCAACCCCGACCCATGGGATCAGGACGAGAGCGATTACCACGCACAACGCAAATACAAAACCCACGAAACCCATATACTATTACCTCCCTTCAGTGAGTCTCGACGCCATCTTCGCGAAAATCCGGCAAAACGGGCCCGTTTTCCTCTTCGGTGCATATCAATTTGGCCCGCTTCAGCAACAGGTGCAACCGGCGGTGTTCATCCTTGATCCGGATGTCGGCCAAGGTATCGCGGCAGGCACAATAAATATCGAAAGCCATGAATAACAAATCATCTATCAGGGCTTCAAGAATAGTCAGTTGCCCGGCCACGGTATGGTCGACGACATCCTGACCCAGCTTGGTCCGGACAATGGGCTTCAGTCCGAGAATAAAAGCGATCGCCTGGGATGGGGTAAAGCTTTGGATCGCGCGCACTCTGATGATCCGATCCAGCGGCGCATGAAACTGCTCCCAATTTACGGTATTTCTGGTCGCGTTTACCGCCGGCATGGCTGTGATCAAGTGGTCCAATATTTCTTCGAGACCCGCTCGCACATTACTGCCGACCGGATTGGCGAATTCGTCTTTCTGACGACGAAGAAAAGACGCGGTATCCGCCGGATAAGTGTCGAAAATGAAATTAACCCATTTATCCAGGATACTAACGCGATTTTCTAAAAGAAACTCTTTCAGGTCCATAGCCTACCCTAAATACAGGTCCGCTTTAGAGACGGTAAAACAGGCACTGCTCGATTGCTCTTTTATGGCTCAGCCTAAATAACACTTGTTCGATTTGCGCGGTATATAGCATAAGCCCGACCTGGGCGTCAAGTTTTTTGACGCGATTTTACCAATCCTTATTTAGAGATTAAACTATCGGGTATGGTTATGCTCTATTGCGAATGCAATTTCCTCTTGACAAGAAACCTATATCCAGTTATCCCCTTTCGCTGAGTATCTAGCAGAGGCTAAAGAAATACTGATGATTATCAGATTATTATTAACTCCTTTAATATGAGGAACGACTAGAGAGCCCGGGCGGTTCTCCGAATATTTATCCCCCAGCCCCATGCCTTGATCCTGAACTTCCTTAACGTCAAGCCGCGTGAGTGGCGGCGGGACGACGAGGAGGTATTATCAACAAGTGTTCTGTCATTACTAAAACTGTCGAGAAAAGCAGCCGGCTGAAGATTGCCTGTGGAAATGGGCGGTATCAATCGGTCGGCCTTACCGACCCGGTCAACTCCCGACCAAATGCAAACCGTTTTCCGATAACGAATGGAATGATTCTATCCTGGAACTTGAAATCATTTTATGGCGAACCTAGAAATCAAGGAATCACCGGAGGTAAAAAAATGACGCGAAATCACCGCATTGTCTTGATAATTCTGACTATGTTCCTCTTGACCTCTTTCTCTGCGACCCTGTCGGCGGAATCTTTGCCCCAGAGCGGTAAAGGCATGAAAATATGGTTTGATGCCGGAGGACCTGTTGGAGAATCATACGCCACGATCGTCGCCAACGGAGCTAAACAAGCCGCCGCGGACACGGGTTGTGGGCTTGAAGTTTATTACTCCGACTGGCAGCCGCAAAAGATGATAGAAAATTTTCAAAAAGCCGTGGCGTCTAAACCGGACGGAATTGTCATAATGGGGCATCCTGGTGATAAGGCCTACCAACCATTTGTCGACGAAGCGGTGAGCAAAGGCATCATCGTGACGGCTTGTGATACCGAATTACCCGAATTACAGTCGAAGAACAAATCAACCGGCTTTGGTTACGCCGGCGCCGACAACTATATCCGCGGAATCTCCTTGGCCACTGAAGCCGTTCGCAAATTCAAACTCAAAAGTGGTGAAAAAGCCTGGGTCTGGGGGCTTAAAGCTCAACCCACGCGTGGCCGAAGCACGGTGGGGATTATCGACGGCTTGGAAAAAGCCGGTCTGAAAGTGGATTACGTGGAAATTTCTCCGGAAGTCGATAAAGACACCGCGTTGGGTGTTCCAATTTTCACTGGTTATATGGCTAAAAATCCTGACTGTCGATTAGTGGTCATGGATCACGGCGGCCTGACGGCGCAACTGGAAAATTTCTTCACTGCGGCCGGGATCAAACCCGGCGCTGTTCACGGCGCAGGCTTCAGCCTATCGCCGGCCACGGCTAGCGCCCTTAAAAAAGGGTACGTCGAGCTGATCGGTGACGATCAACCTTTCATGCAAGGTTATTTCGCGGTTCTGCAAGTGGTTATGGCTAAAAAGTATGGATTCTCCGGTTTCACCATCAATACCAGCGGCGGATTCGTAATGAAAGAAAACATCGACCTCATTGCTCCATTGGCGGAAAAAGGCATCCGTTAATCTGAAGGCCGATAAGGGCCTCCACAGCCTGACAATCTATAATTGTATATGAATGGAATCCGACGCCTGATCAAAACTCCCCGCGGCTCGCCGCGGGGAACGCGCTCATCCGTATGTTTTAGAACTAAAACCTTAGAAAAACCGGGGGTTCGGGTTTTTGGCTTTTCGTTCTTAGTCAGGTTTTTCGAGCGTTATAGCCTAAATCCACCATCAAATCGCGCATAGGGCGCGTAAATCCTAGGCGAAACGCG
>JADFXS010000216.1 GCA_015233515.1 Deltaproteobacteria bacterium
AAAAATACTTATGGCACCGGTTGTTTTTTGCTCCTCAATACCGGTCCGCGGCTGATTCAATCCCAATTCGGACTTTTAACCACGGTCGCCTATAAACTCGGCGCTCAACCGGCGATTTACGCCCTGGAAGGGTCTATCGCCATCGGCGGGTCTTTGGTTCAGTGGTTCCGTGACGGTTTTGGGCTGATCAATTCTTCTCCGCAGATAGAAGACTTGGCCAGAAGCGTTCCGGACAGCGGCGGAGTCTATTTTGTTCCGGCTTTTTCCGGACTTTTCGCGCCGCACTGGCGTAGCGACGCTAGAGGATTGATCATCGGTTTGACCCATTACGTCACCAAGGGCCACATAGCCCGCGCCATCCTGGAGTCCACCGCGTTTCAAACCAAGGAAGTTTTCGAAGCCATGGAAAAAGACTCCGGAATCAATCTCTCCACCCTTAAAGTGGATGGCGGAATGGTTCGCAATGAACTCCTGATGCAATTCCAGGCGGATATTTTAGGAGTGCCGGTTATCCGACCGAAAGTTACGGAGACCACGGTCTTGGGTGCGGCCTGCGCCGCCGGACTGGCTGTTAATTTCTGGGCTAACCTGGACGAACTGGCCGGGGCCGTCGCCACGGATCGAGAATGGCGACCCAACCTGCCCCAGGCTGAAAGGGATCGTCGCTATAACTTTTGGCGCCGGGCAGTGGAACGAAGCTGCGCTTGGTTGGAATAAAAGGTTTCTTATTATAAAATCCTGTGAATCCACCAGGTGGACGATATCGATCGGCAACCGGAACCAGATGGATTCAACCTGTTCGTTCGGTGAGTCGAGCAACTCGATTCGCCAATACCGGGTGTCAGACCATATCGCCGCTTTGAAAATGACCCGGAAAGTCTACGCCTGAACATGCAAACGAGCGCTAACCCCGCGGCTTGCTACGGGGTTAGCGCGGAAAAACTTTACCCCCATTAGTTATTTATATGTCAAAGACTCCTCGCGGTTTGCCGCGGGGAACTTCAACCGGACCAGTTGGCATTATTGCTCATATCTACCGCGGTTCGATCGAACCTAGCGGGAATACCCGAGATAAGGCATGGAATTTGATGTAATCATCATCGGCGGTGGCGCCACAGGGGCCGGGGTTTTACGGGACTGTGTCCTGCGCGGCCTCAAAGCCTTGCTTATTGAAAAAGACGATTTGGCGGCCGGCACTTCAGGTCGCAACCATGGCTTGCTCCATTCCGGAGCCCGTTATGCGGTCAAGGACCAGGAATCAGCCGTGGAATGCTGGGCAGAGAATCAAGTCCTCCGCCGTATCGCCAACCATTGCATCGAAGACACCGGCGGTCTGTTCGTCACCCTCCCAGAAGACGACCCTGCCTATCATGACCGTCTTCTGGTCGGATGCCGAGCGGCCGGCATGCCGGTCGAAGAGATTTCACCGGACCAGGCCCGCCAATGGGAACCCAATCTCAATCCGGCGATCAAAACAGCCTTGAAAGTTCCTGATGCAACGGTTGACCCTTTTCGTTTGACTGCCGCCAACGTCCTCGACGCTATCGAGCACGGCGGCCAGGTTCTAACCCACACGATGGTCCTGAGTTTAATCCGCAAACAAGATCGCATCCTGGGAGTAACCTGTCAGAAGACCGGAACATCAAGGACTTTTGATATTTACGGGCGAGTAATCGTCAACGCCACCGGCATTTGGGGTCAGAGGCTGTGTCGGACCGCCGACGTAGACTTGATCATGTTTCCGTCCAAAGGGTCGATGGTCATCATCGATTATCGAATTAACGGCCGCGTGGTCAATCGGTGTCGTCCCCCGGGCGATGGCGACATAATCGTCCCCGGCGACACGGTATCTCTCATCGGCACTTCGTCCCGGGAAATCCCCTATGAAGACATTGATAACCTTCGGGTCGACGATGATGAAATCGAGGTCCTTCTGGCCGAGGGCGAAAAAATGATCCCTAATGTTTCCCGGACCAGAGTTCTGCGCGCGTATGCCGGCGTCCGCCCTTTGCTCGCCCAGGCCGAAACCAAGGACCAGACTCCTCGAGGTCGGGAAATCAGCCGCGGCATCGTTCTTATTGATCACCAACTACGGGATGGACTGTCCGGGTTGGCGACCATTGTCGGCGGCAAGCTCATGACCTATAGATTGATGGCCGAAAAAACCGTGGACTTGGTGGCGGCCAAACTGGGTCTTTCCACTGCTTGCCAAACCCATCAACGACCGTTACCCGGATCGGAAAAAATTAAACCAAAGCAAAAAAAGGGCCGCCAATTCAGCGGAGCCCCGGAATCGGTGGTCGGATCGACCCAGTATCGACATGGAGAAAGAGTCCACAGGATTTTAGGACGTATCACCGATGATTATGGACTGATCTGCGAATGCGAAATGGTCACCGCCGGTGAAGTTAAATACGCCTTGAATCGTCTGGCGGTCACCAATCTGTTGGACCTCAGACGGCGTACAAGAATCGGGATGGGGCCCTGTCAAGGACAGATCTGCGCTTTCCGGGCCGCGGGTCTGTTCGTGGACCTTGGCGTGGTCCCCGGTGAGGAAGCCAATCGCCTGCTAGTGGATTTTCTGGAAGAACGTTTCAAAGGTATTCGACCGATCCTATGGGGCGACGCCTTGCGGGAGATTGAATTCACGTATTGGATTTACCAGGGACTGTTCGGCTGGGGCTCAGGGATCCCCATGGATCAGGATATCACGTGAAGTACAATTCCGTCATTATCGGTGGCGGGTTAGCCGGCTTCACCTGCGGCCTCCAGATATTAAAAGCCGGCCTGACTTGCGCCGTATTTTCAGGAGGAGCCAACGCGCTTCATTTCTCGTCCGGCTCAATCGATCTATTGGGTCGTCATCCCGGATTGTCCGTCGTTTATTCCCCGATGGAATTTCTAGCGGATTTCATATCCGCTCACCCGGAACATCCTTATGCCAAATGCGGGATCGACTTAATCACGGACAGCTTGCATTTTTTTCGGCGGCAAATCTCGAGCCAGGGCCTGGAATTTTACAGTAACGGCCAAAACAATCATTTTCATATCACGGCCCTGGGTGGCATCAAGCCTACTTTCCTGTCACCGCCCACCGTTTTCAATGACCGAATCAAAGCCGCCTTTGAAAATCGGTCACCCCTGGCTATCCTGACCTTCGAGGGCTTTCGGGACTTCCAGCCGGCCTTGGCGGCAGCCAATCTCGCCAAACTCCCCATGTTCCGAGACAGCCAAATCATCACAGGGCGAATCAAACTTCCGACGCCGCGAGACGTCACCTATGCTCACCCGGATCTAAAATCCATCGACATATGCCGCTTTATGGAAGAACCTCAAGCTCCAGCGGAACTGGCCAAGCAGATCATGCAAGTGGCCGCTCCGGCCCACTTGGTCGCTTTACCGGCTTGCCTGGGTTTGGAACGGCACCAGCAAATAGTAACTGAGTTACAAGACTTGACAGGCAAATTGATTTACGAAAGCCCGACTTTACCGCCATCCATTCTAGGGTTGAGGTTGGATCAGGCTTTAAAGAAGCAGTTTACCGACTTGGGTGGAATTTTGATCTCTGGAGACCGGGTCATCGGCGGCGAAATCATGACCGGTCGTTTAGACCACATCCACACCCGAAATTATGGCCGAGCCCGTATCAAGGCCGACAGCTTTGTCCTGGCACCCGGCAGTTTTTTCAGCGGCGGCTTAACCAGCTTCGTGGGCCAAGTCAGTGAACCGATCTTTGACCTAGCGGTGGAATTCGATGCGAATCGATCGAATTGGTCGTCGCCCAAATTCCTGGATCCGTCCGGTCATGCTTTTCTAAGCTTCGGACTGCATACCGACCGTGACCTGCGGCCGCGGAACCGACAAGGGCAAATCATTTCCAATCTATATTGCGCCGGAGCGGTCTTGGCTGGATATGACCCGATCAGGGAAGGAACCGGCGGCGGCGTGGCCATAGCCACCGGGTATAAGGCGGCAAGGCAGATAATCGGCCGACAGGCCTGATTCAGGATGGCGATATTTGATCGAACTTAAAAACATCACCTTCGACCATTGCTTAAAGTGTTCCGTCTGCAACCTGTACTGTCCGGTGGCCAAAGCCAGTTCTTTGTACCCCGGACCGAAACAATCCGGACCGGATACGGAACGCCTGCGGATCAAAGACCCGGACCTGGTAGACGAGTCGCTGGTGTATTGCAATAATTGCAAGCGTTGCGAAATCGCTTGCCCATCCGAAGTCAAAATCGCCGATATCATTCTGAGAGCCAAGGCTCGATTGATCGGTCCACGGCTCAGGCCGAGAGATTACCTGATGAGCCAGACTGACTTGGCTGGTAGCCTGGGAACCGTCTTTGCCCCTTTGATCAATCAAATCTGTTCAAGCGCCTGGTTCCGAAACGACGTCCAACCCCACTTCGGATTTCCAAATACGGTTCGTTTCCCGGCCTATGCCCAAGGAACTTTTGCTCGCAGTTTTAAAAAACAAGCAGCAACTCAAGAGAAATATCCCCATCAGGTTATCTATTTTCATGGCTGTTACGTAAACTACTTCGATCATGAACTGGGCTGGATGGTAGTCAAGGTCCTTAACTCCTTCGACATCGGCGTCAGAATCACCCGTGAAAAATGTTGTGGTGTGCCTTTGATCGCCAACGGTTACCTGAACCAGGCCCGTCAGCAGGCTGACCACAATATAACCGTGTTGAGTCAAGCTTTACAATCCGACGCCGCCTCGATCGTCTCGGCTTCATCGACCTGCGCCTGGGCCCTGCGCCATGAATACCCTAACATTCTGGAGGTGGACAATTCCGCCATCGCGGATCGGGTGGAATACATCACCAGATTCATCAATCAATGCTGGGAACAAAACAACGGCTTAACGCTAAACCCCTTACCACTTACCGTGGCCTACCATGCCCCTTGCCATTTGATTCGCCAAGGCGGAGTGCTGGACACCATGGAAATGTTGCGGCGGATTCCCGGCCTCAAAATCAAGACGATCAACGCCGACTGCTGCGGTTTGTCCGGAACTTATGGCTTTAAAAAGGAGCTCGGCGAAATAGCCCAAACCGTTGGCCAGAACCTTTTTCGCGCCTTGGATAAAATTCAACCGGACCTGGTAATAACGGATTGCGAGACTTGCCGGTGGCAGATCGAAATGAATACCCCCTTCCGAGTTTTACACCCGGTTACCTTGCTGGCCTCGGCTCTGCCATAAAATCATCGGATTGAAATATCGTTTGGAGTTATAGCGATGATTGAAAGTTTTTTCGGAAATGTTCGGTCAAAATCTCAGCTCATTCGCGAACACCCGAGTCTGTCATTTCGACCGAAGGGAGAAATC
>JADFXS010000217.1 GCA_015233515.1 Deltaproteobacteria bacterium
TGTCCCAAATGCTCTTGACATAAACTTGAGTTGAGGGGTTTGAGATCAAAATGATAGGAATCCAATTCGGATGACTATAACCATATAAGTTCAGGCCCCGCATAAGAACTAGGTGAGCTACTAATTGTTGTCAGGTAAATAATTATATTGGACATCTATATTTTCTCCTCGGAGAAAGCAATGAAAAGAAACATAATAGCCGCGTCAATCTTCTTCGGCCTAGCTGGTTTTGTCGGGAATTGGTTAAAGGCCGAGTTGTTTTTTAATGTAGACTTCCTCTTCGGCTCTTTTTTCGTCATGCTGGCTATTCTCCGGTTTGGACCGCTGGCCGGTGTAGTTGCCGGGGCAATCGCCGCTCCATGTACATATATTCTCTGGCATCATCCTTGGGCTATCGTCATCTTCCTGGCCGAAGCGTCGTTTATTGCCTGGAGGACTAGAAAAAAGAGTCGAAAAATATTGACCCAGGACATTCTCTTTTGGCTGGTTTTAGGCATGCCGTTAGTCTGGCTGTTCTATCACCATGTCATGGGGATTCAGCCGCAGCCAACCTTAATGATCATGCTTAAGCAAGGCATCAACGGAATCTTCAACGCCCTTTTGGCCGGCATAGCCAATTTGTTGCTCCAGACTTTCAGCCGGGACAGGGAATCACTCCCGACATTCCGGGAAACGATTTTTACGATCATGGTCTCAATCCTGATGTTCCCGGCAATAATATCAGTAATTGTTAATCTGCGTAGTTACATAGCCGGCGAGATGAACCACCTGGCCAGTGATACGTTACAGGTAGCCAGAATTACAAATAATAGCATCAACGTTTGGATTGACAAGAATCATCAAAGCGTCATTGGTCTGTCTAAGCTAATCGGAGACCCCGACACGACCCCAGGACCGATAATGCAGCGCCTCGTGACGGAGGTTAAAGAAGTCTCGCCCCAATTCAAGCGGATGGGGGTGCTGGATCGTAACGCAAATACCATCGCCAATTCACCTCTGGTAGACGACCTTGGAAAATCAACAATAGGAGTTAATTTTTCGGATAGACCATATATTAGCATAATAAGAGCCCAAAAAAAGCCTATGATCGGAGAAATAGTTATGGGCAGGCTCGGCACTCCCAAACCCATGGTGCCGTTTCTGGCTCCCTTAATATCTTCAGGGGAATACAAGGGTTTTTGTGTCGGTATCTTAGACGAAGAGCAGATCAAAAATGTCTTATCCTCCATTGTGGTTAAGAGTGGTTTTCACATAACGCTGCTTGATTTTAACAAAAGAATTATCGTCAGCACCAGACGCGATCTAAAAATCATGGACCCTTTTTTGCCACCCAAGGGTGAATTGGAATACCAACTTACAGCCGATGTTCGACACTGGGTCCCTGCACCGATGTCTGGGACCAGTATTATGCAACGTTGGAGGAAATCGTTGTTGGTGTCAGACATTGAGATTGGGTCGGGCATTGGCTGGAGTGTCCGCGTCGAAGCGTCGCCCCTTCCGCTGTTGAATACTCTTAACGACATGACTATAAATGGATTTCTGATCTTATTTCTCTTAATTATTTCACTTGTCGTCATTTCCAGTCTTCTTAGCGGGCGCTTAATTTCCTCCCTCCAGAGGCTCCAGGTGGCCACCGAGCGGCTGCCCCAACAGCTCGAGATTGAGGATTCAGACCGGGATTGGCCCATCAGCAGAATCGCCGAACTGGATAAATTGATATACAATTTCAGGCAAATGTCCCAGGCCCTCAAGGGAGCGTTTCGAGACCAGTTGCAAATCAATGAATACCTTGAACAGCGCGTGTCGGAACGGACAGCTTTGTTGGAAACAGTCAATGAACAGCTACAGGAAGAAATAAAAGAGCGCAAGCAGGCGGAAGAATCTGTCGCAGCATTGGCGATACGCAATCAAACCCTTCTACAAAATGCCGGTGACGGCATCCACGTCCTTGACGAACAAGGTAACGTCGTGGAGGCCAACGATGCATTCTGCAACATGCTTGGCTATACGCGTGAGGAAATCCTGCAACTCAACGTAGCTGACTGGGACATGCAATGGTCTCGGGAGGAACTCATAGGAAAGATTCGCGAATTGATCACCATCAAGGCCGTGTTTGAGACGTTGCATCTCAGAAAGGATGGACAAATTCGCAACGTCGAAGTCAGCGGAGTCGGAGTGCTACTGCAGGGCCGTCCATACCTCTATGCTTCAGCCCGCGACCTTACCGAGCGCAGACAGGCCGAGGCGGCCTTGCGGGAGAGCGAGGAAAAGTACCGGTTCCTTTTCCACAATGATCTCTATGCGATTTGCATTTTTGATTTGGAGACTTTGCGATTTCTGGATGTCAACGACGCCTATATGAAGCTCTACGGCTACAGCCGGGATGAACTCATGGGCGAAATGACCATTCACGACATCACGGTGCAACACCAGGAATCGGGTAGAGCCACCCAACAGGCTGTCTCTGAGGGAACTATTTATATTCCGATAAGATTTCACAAGAAAAAAGACGGAATCGTCTTTCCTGTAGAAATTGTCGGAGGCCCTTATACCTATCAGGGAAGGAAAGTGATATTTGCTTTAACGCGTGACATCAGCCATCGTCAAAAGAGGGAAGAGGCCTTGAGGGAGGCTCACCGGCGCCTTGACGAGATCATCGAGTCTTTTCCGGATGCCACGTTTGTGATCGACACCAAGGGACAGGTCACCCACTGGAACAGGGCCATTGAAAAGATGACCGGGATTTTGAAGGCCGATATGCTCCAAAAGGGAGAGTATGAGTACGCTCTTCCCTTCTACGGAGACCGAAGGCCCTTACTAATTGACGTTGCTTTGTCTGTGGCTTCAGACCCCGACCTTGAGACTGAGGAGTACGATCTCATCCAGAGAGAGGGTGACAGTTTCTTGGGCGAAACCTTTGTTCCGCAGGTATTCGGGGGCAAAGGAGCTTACCTATCGGCAACCAGTTCCGTATTGCGAGACAGCTTGGGCAACGTGACTGGAGCGATAGAGTCGATTCGTGACGTCACGGGTCGCAAACAAATCGAAGAAGAGTTGCGTGCGAGTGAAGGGCTCTACCGAAGCATGTTTGAAAATAACCGAGCCGTCAAGTTACTGATCGAGCCGGGAACGGGACTCATCGTGGACGCCAATCCGGCTGCCTGTAATTTCTACGGTTACACAAGAGACCAATTCCAGACGATGCAGATTACGGATATCAACATGTTTCCCCGAGAACAAATCCTGGTGGAAATGGAACTGGCCAGAACGGAGCGGAGAAACTACTTCATTTTTTGCCACCGTATGGCCACGGGTGAAATACGCGACGTGGAGGTCCACTCCGGACCGATCGAAATAAAGGGACGGACCCTGCTTTATTCAATTATCCACGACATGACGGACCGGCGCCAGGCGGAGAAGGCATTGCAGGAGAGTAAACGGGCCTACGACGAAATGGTGGCGCGGGTCCCGGTCGGCATCTATAAATTCAGAATCACACCCGAAGGCCATATGGCATTCGATTACGTAAGTCCTCGTTTTTGCGAAATTATGGGCCTTAAGTGCGAAGACGCATTGCGAGACTCAAAAACGGTCTTTGACCTCGTCCATCCTGAAGAAATTCAACATTTCGCCGAGGCCAATGAAACGGCCAGAAAAAAAGAGGAATCGTTTCTGTGGGAGGGCAGATTCGTCATCAAGGGTCAGGTCAGGTTCATGCACATCGAGTCACTGCCCAAGAGATTGGAGAATGGCGACATCGCCTGGACAGGGACACTGCAAGACATTACGGACGAAAAACGCGCGGCTGCTGAAAGGGCGGAACTGGAACATCGACTACAACAGGCCAAAAAGGCCGAAAGTCTGGGCCGGATGGCCGGCGCTATTGCGCATCATTTCAACAACATGTTGGGCGTTGTGATCGGCAATCTGGAGCTTGCCCTGGGTGATTTGCCCCATGGGTCCGAATCTCACAAATGCGTTGCCCAAGCGATGAAGGCATCCGGAAGAGCGGCCGAAATCAGCCGATTCATGCTCACCTACCTCGGTCAAACCATCGGGAAGAAAGAACCACTGGATATTATTAAGGCTGCGGAAGAGGTTCGAGGCTTTATCTGCTTATCCATACCGGCGAATGTACATCTAAAAAGCGAGTTCCCATCCCAGGGACCGATCATCCAGGCGGATGAGGTTCACATAAAGCAAATTCTGACCAATTTAATTTCCAATGCCGTGGAAGCTATTGGAGAAGCGGAAGGTCACATCACTGTGGCCGCGAAAGTGGTGGCTGCGGAAGATATTCGTAAATCAAGATTTTTTCCTATGGACTGGAAACCGAAGAAGAGAAGTTACGTCTGCCTTTCGGTTGGCGATACCGGCCCCGGTCTGGATGTAGAAACCATCGAGAGAATCTTTGACCCGTTTTTTACTACCAGGTTTACGGGTCGTGGCTTGGGACTGTCCGTGGTTCTTGGGCTGGTGAGAGCTTACGAAGGGGTGATCTCCGTCGCAAGCCGGCCCGGTCGAGGCGCCATATTCAAGGTCTATTTTCCGATGCCGGAACAGGAAGAACCGCCCCTCAAGGAGAACGCGTCCACCTCCTTTCAGGTTGCGAGAGGCGGGCTGGCCTTCGTGGTCGATCACGAGCCTAAGGGCCTCAATACGGTCCGAACCGTGTTCGAACGGCAATCGGGCTATAAGGTGATCACCGCCGGCGACGGCTTCGAAGCGGTGGAAACCTTTCGCGCCCACAAGGATGAAATCCGCCTGGTTCTCCTGGACTTCAGTATGCCCGGGATGAACGGATGGCAAACCTTAGCAGAGATCAGGACGTTGCAGCCGGGCATTCCGGTGATTCTGGCAGGCGGCTACGACGAAGGGCAGGTTATGCAGGAAAAACATCCAGAACGGCCGCAAGCCTTTTTGCATAAGCCTTATCGGTTATCGGATTTGAAAAAGGCGCTTGCTGCAGCCTATCGAGAAGAAGTTTGTGTCCCATCATAAAAAGTCGGCCAGGCAATTTCAGGGGCCGAATCTTTCGCCCTGGGAGGTGGCATGCGATGTGCTAACAAAGTTTCACCAAAGGCATCGCTATGAAAAATAAGAAAAAACGGACACACGAAAACTCTCTTTAATTTCGAGTTCCGGTGTGCATGAAGCGTTTCAGAGCCTAAGAACTAATTTCTTATGTGATTCAACCAAAATGGCCTACGGCCGGGATTAGGGAAAAGACATGTCCACCCAAAATTGTGTTGCAACCTTACTGTTGCTTATGACTCTGGGCTTATCGAACTCGGTTCAAGCTC
>JADFXS010000218.1:0-4048 GCA_015233515.1 Deltaproteobacteria bacterium
ATGAGATTTCTCCCTTCGGTCGAAATGACCGACTGGGGTGTTCGCGAATGAGCTGGGAATTTGACCGCATCATTCCGAAAAAGCTTTCGAGTATCGCGATAATACTCACGCTACTTCATTCCCTATGAAATCCGGAAGATAATCGTTAAAACCACCGGACAGAGCTTGCCACGGCTTTCTCAATAGTCTAAAAAGAAGGGCGGCTGCTCCGGTCACCAAGAAATGACTGCCGACCATTAAGTATATAGCGGTGTAATGCACGATTGCATCCTCCCGGTGACCGCCGGAAGCATCAAATCACTTGTCATAACCATGATCTGTCCCGAGAGTGAGTGTGAATAGTTCAGAAGCCGGCCGAAGATCGCGGGGAGAAATCGATGAAGCGGATATCACCGGCTTTGCCTCGTTGGGCAAAGTTGAATTAGTCTCTCTCCTTCATTCAAAAACCGCGACTGACAGGTCTTACGCGGCTATTTTGCTGGGGAATTTCCAAGATTCGGATACGGTCACGCAACTTTGCCGGCAACTATCCATCGAAAAAAAGCTATACACCAGAATCGCCATATGTAAATCCCTGGTAAAGTGTGCGGACTTGTCAATTCCGCTTCTTATCGAGTTACTTGGTCGGATTGGAAAAAACCAGGAAGATAAAATACCGGAAACCGGCTTTTATAAAACCTCTTATCCCCTGCCTCGTGATATTGCCGCCAGAACGATTTGTCGGCTGGGGAATACCGCTATCGGCCCGCTGGAAAATTTCATTGAGACTTCGGCTGACACGCCCGCGATTGCCCAAGCCCTTGATGCTTACGGGCATATCGTTTATACGAACCAAACTCAGCGTTCGCCCGCATCTTTACAGAGACTGTATATTAATCAGCCAACCCATGATTTTTTAAAGTATAAAATAGCGCGATGCCTGAGCGGTTTTCATGATGATTGGTCAAGATCGTTTCTGTTTAGTTTGCTACGGACCGGCAGTATCGGTCATCAACTGGAAGCATTGCGTAGTCTGCTGCTTTCCGGAGCGGAAATCCCTTTAGATGTTGAAAGATCATTCACCGGCGAGCTTAGAAAATTGAATATCTTCTTTAAGCACAAGCTCACCAATCGATCCACACGATCGCGGTGAGCGAGGCCTGAACATGCCGGCTATAGGTTCATTGTCAAGTATCTGTCCGCAAAAGGAGGGTCTTTAGTGGAAATAGACATTAAATTCGACTGTTCCGGGATAGACTGGGAAGCAGTCTCCGACACGCTCAGATCTGTGGGAATGGCTTATTACCAGCCGGACATACACCGGAAAGCGTTTGAAAGCAGCTATGTCACCGTGTTTATCTATCATGACCACCGCCTGATCGGTTTTGGCCGGGCAATTTCCGATGGCGCCTATCAGGCCGCTATCTATGACGTCGCCGTCACCCCGGAATTCCAAAAGAAGGGCCTCGGAACTACAATAATTAAAAACATTCTGACCCGACTGTCTCACTGCAATATCATTTTATACGCCTCACCCGGGAAAGAAGAGTTTTATAGAAAACTGGGCTTAAAGAAAATGAAGACGGGCATGGCGCTTTTCCGAAAAGCGGAGGAGATGAAGGAAAAAGGATTTACAGATTGAATCGGCCAATTCTCCGGCGCCGCCGGTAAGGCCGCATCCGTGCGGCTGGCGCTGCCCGGCGCTTGCCCTGCGGGTCTCTAAGGCCTGTTTAAAAGCAAATTAAAAAGCCGGGCAGACCTTCAGGGTAATTTCGATTGGCTGATAACCAGACGAGTGGCTAATGTTTTGGCAAACCGTTGGTAGAACAAGAGTTGCACGTAATCGGGCCATTTATGCAACGCGGTCGCTCTTATCTTGATTAAACTTGAACCGGTTTCCGCGATAACCGTCGCCGTGCGGGCCTGGCCCGATAAGTGAGCCATTTCACCGAAGCACTCACCGGACTCTAAAAAAGCGATGAATCTGTCACCTTTTTGAACTTTCACTTTGCCGCTGAGCAAAATATAGAAAGTATCGTCCGCATCGCCTTCGCTGATAATGATTTTGCCTTTGGGTATGCGAATAATATTGCTGGCCGCCACCAATTCACGCACCTGATCCTTGGTGAATGCCTGGAAGAAGGAAATATTGTGAACCAAATCGAAAAAATCCTGCGCTTCTTCGGTTCCGGTTTCCATTCTGTCCACAATCGATTTCATGTGGTACGCCAGATCATTGCACGAGACATAACGATGCACGGGATTTTTCGCCAGGACGGTCTGGATAATTCTATCGAAATCTTTTGGGATTTTGTCGTTCAAGGTGCTGACGGGCAGCGGATCTTCATGGATGATCTTGTAGGCGATCTCCAAGAGGCTGTTTCCCGAGAAAGCTTTGATCCCGGTAAGCAGTTCATACAAGACGCAACCGAGAGAAAAAATGTCGCTTTCGCGGCTCACCACCTGGTTGCTCAATTGTTCCGGAGACATATAACTGGGAGTCCCGGTGACAAACAGGTCGCGCGTGGTTTTAGGCGCGGATTTTGATCGACCGCCGCCGGAGCTTTGGGCCGGGCCTGGCTTTTTTTCGATTTGTTGCGCAATGCTGAAATCTGTAATCTTCACCGTTCCCAGATTATCCAGCATAATATTTGAAGGCTTGATGTCCTTATGAATTACCCCGTCTTTATGGGCATAATCCAAAGCCCGTCCGGCGGAAGTGACGATTTCCGCCACTTTTCGAATGGACAACAAGTTATTGGGCGTGCAGTAATGGCTCAGATCGTTCCCATCGATATATTCCATCACGATATAGCAGTATTTTTCATGCAAGTTGGTGTCATAGACGGCGACAATATTGGGATGATTCAGTTTGCCGGCGGATTCGGCTTCCAGGAAAAAACTTTTTCTCGCTTTTTCCGTAAGCGGCCTGGACATTTTAATGGCCACTTGACGTTTGATTAAAGGATCCCAAGCTAAAAACACCGTCCCTGAGCTTCCTCGCCCCAAGCGGCCGCTAATTTCATATCGACCAGCTTGCTTCAAGTTCTCCAGGTCAAAAAAATTGTTTTGACCACCCGAACGATCCAGGCCGCTTCCACTCGCTTCGCGTGCGTTTTTTTCAGGCATTTCAGACGTCTGAATCTGTATCTTATCCATGGTAATCCTTCAACGCGATTTTGAGCGCTTATTCGCTCAAACCGTTGGTGATTATAAAATATTGTATACGCGCCTTGTCACCCCATGGTATTCGGATCAGGTGGTGAGCAAGTCAGGCCCTTCACCTCCTTGCCGGTAAGGTGATTTACTTCACCGCACCTCCGGCAAACAATGTCCACGGGCGAATCCGCCAAGGCAGCTTCCTCCAGGATAAGTTTCTCACCACATTCTTCGCAAAAGACAATAATCAACATGTAACTCTCCCGCTCGATCGATGCTCCGCTGATTCAATTCCTAAGGTCTTTAAAAATTCGGGGCACAGTCGACCACTTGATTTCTTCAGGTTCCCATTTAGAAACAAACTGTAATTAGTCACGGAGATGATTATAGTTGAAGCTCCCCGAAGCAAGCCCCGGGGAATACGCCTGCCTGGAAGCCTCCGACGACCGATGGTCAGTAAAAGGCTCCTACTGGCCTTGCCGCCACATCCGAATTTCCGCGCGTAAAGCGCTGAACTCCGCGCGGATCAAGTTCTTCAATTCTTCCACAGCCAACGCGAACGCTTCATGAGGCGTCATATCAGTTTGCTTTACTGGAGGCTGATCAGCCGGGATGTCCATTTCGGACTTTAAGCCGGCCGGAATAGGCTGGGTGGGGGTCGAAACTTCGGCTTCCGATCCTGAAAGACCTTCAATCTCTTCCGGTTTAGGGACGACCATGGCCTCAAGGTGTGAAACCGCCACTTCTAATGTAACTGTATCCGGTTCTCGAAGCGCTTTTTTGGGTTTAAGAGCTTCAACCATGGATTCCGGGACTTTTACCGGTTCCGGGACCGATATCTCCGCTTCGGAAGTAGTTGTTTCCGGTTCGGGTGAGGTTATCACCGGCTCGGGAGCCTCGGTAAGAGGTT
>JADFXS010000218.1:4148-5297 GCA_015233515.1 Deltaproteobacteria bacterium
CCTCGGTAAGAGGTTCCTGGACTCTGACCGGTTCCGGGACCGATATCTCCGCTTCGGGAGTAGTTGTTTCCGGTTCGGGTGTTATCACCGGCTGGGGAGCCTCAGTAAGAGGTTCCTGGGCATTGACCGGTTCCGGCATAGGGGCCTGCGTTTCAGGTGTGGGTATTTCCGATCCTTGACGCGGCGTTGCGGGCATGGGGGTTTCAATAAGGGATTCCTGGACTTTTACCGGCGCCTCGGATTTCGCCAATTGGCTGACTTCGAGAGCCTTGGCGGCTATGGCTTGTTTCAGTTGCTGAAACTCCTGGACGGTCTTTTGCAGTAGTTTCTGCTTATCCAGTAACCGCATTTCATTGTCGAAGATTACTGTTTCGAAATACTTGAAGGTCGTGGCCATCAGTTTGATGGAGCCCGGATGAGCCTCGGCTTTTTTATTTTTGATATATTTACCCAGCGCTTGGAGAACTTTAAGAAAGTGAACCTTGACCGGATCGGTCTGATAGCGGTCCATCAAACTCACAACCTCGTCCTCGAAGCGCTGCAACAATGAGTCGGTTATCTCCCATTCAATGGAAAGGACGATGCTTTGCAGGTCTCGAATGGGGGAATCGGCAACCGACGCCGACTCCTTGGATGTTGGTGTGACCGGTGGTTCTTCTAGTGGCGGAGTGTCCGGTGTGGAATCCTCTCGGCCAAAAATGCTGTCAAAGCGACGACCGACAGCCTCGGCCAGGGACATGACTTTTTCCGATGGCATTCGAGTGGACTCCTATAGTTCTTTTTCAAGATCGGCTACGGTCGAAACCAGAATCTGCCGCAGCGTGTCGACCACATTAAGGCCGGTGATGGCCGCGGCTGGGAAAGAAGGCGCTCGGTAACGACCGTTAAGGTCTTGTTCCAATGTTTCCACATCCAAGACGGGTATGCCGTTTTGAGCTAAATCCTGTTTATTGTACTGCAAAACCAAAGGGAGATCGGCCAGGTTACGATTCATGCCGGCCAGATTTTCCTCCATATTTTTGAGGGATTCCAAATTCTTCTCCCGGCAGCTTACCTGGGAATCGGCGACAAAAACCAAGCCGTCCACACCATTCAAAACGAGTTTTCGAGTGGCGTTATACTTGACTTGACCCGGCACGGTGTAAAGTT
>JADFXS010000219.1 GCA_015233515.1 Deltaproteobacteria bacterium
AACGGGAATTATACCCGTCTATCGAGGAAAAAGACGGTGGAATCCTGGCCGAGGAATCCTTCCATGCAAATTTAAAGACCGGAACCCATCTGGCCTCTACGGCGCGCTCTTTATTCGACACGGACGGAAACCCGGTGGGAGCCATAGAAACCTTCCGGGATATCACCGAGATGAAACGTATGAGTGATGCTCTTCGAGAAAGAGAGGAGTATTTTCGGGCGGTCTTTGCCAACGCCGGCGTCGGAATTGTCGGCACGGACGATCAAGGACGTTTTACCCAAGTCAACGATAATTTTCTGGCCTTCATTGGTTATTCCTATGAAGAATCCACGGGCCGCAATATATTTGAACTCATTCACCCGGATCATGTGGAAAAAATAAAGAATATTTCCGCTCAACAAATTAACGGGCAAATAAGCTTATTCCAGACCGAAACCCGTTTTGTGCGCAAGGACGGTGAGTGGCGCTGGGGCGACCTTCGTTCCGCGGCCATCAGAAATAAGGAGGATACCTTCGTCGCCGCGGTGACCACGGTAACCGACATCACAAACCGCAAGCGGGCCGAAGTAGAGCAAGCTCGTAAAATGCGCTCGGAGAAGGCTATGGCCGCCATTTCTCAAGCCCTGCTGAGCGCCAGCACCGAAGCCGAAACCTTGGTCAAAGCCTTGAGACACTTAATTGTGGCCGCGCAGGTTGATCGAGTATATGTATTTGAAAATTTTGAAGATAATAATAAAGAGCTACGGGCGCGTTTGAAATATGAAGCTTGCGCTCCAGGGATTCCGGCTATTACTCAAAACACTGAAGCCATCGACCGGCCGTACAACCAGGGCTTGACTCGCTGGCAAACACTCCTGGGTACCGGGCAACCGGTCATGGGACCAATAGACGAATTCACCGATGAAGAACGCCAAATATTGTCCATGCACCAGACCCTGTCTTCATTAATTTTGCCTTTGAACATTCGAGGCGAGTGGTTCGGTTTCATCGGATTTGACGATACTTTCCTGCGTCGAGACTGGACTTCGTCAGATTTGACCCTTTTAAGCACTACCGCCGAGATTATTGCCGCGTTCCTGGCCCGACAACAAAGCGAAATCGAAATACTTCGCGCCAAGGAAAAAGCCGAGGAAGCGACCAAGGCCAAAAGTGATTTTCTCGCCAATATGAGCCATGAGATTCGAACACCGATGAACGCCATCATCGGCATGTCGCATCTTGCCCTGAAAACCGAGCTTAATACCAAACAATATGACTATGTTACCAAGATAAATTCCGCGGCTAAATCTCTTCTCGGTATAATCAATGACATACTGGACTTCTCGAAAATAGAAGCCGGGAAGATGGATATGGAGCAAGTGGATTTCGATCTGACCGAAGTTATCGAAAACGTTTCGAACATGATCACCATCAAGGCCCAGGAAAAGGAAAATCTGGAAGTCCTCTATCGTCTGGACCCTCAAGTGCCGCATTTTCTTTTGGGCGATCCTTTGCGCCTGAGTCAAGTTTTAATCAACCTTGGCAACAACGCGGTTAAATTCACGGAAAAAGGCGAAATCGTCGTCAACGTGGAGATGTTTAATCGGACCGACAGCCAGGTTACCCTGCGTTTTTCCGTGCGGGACAGCGGAATAGGTTTGACCGAATCCCAGCGGTCCAAGTTGTTTCAGGCGTTTGCCCAGGCGGATAGCTCCACGACCCGAAAATACGGCGGAACCGGATTAGGCCTGACTATCAGCCGACGCCTGGTAAATATGATGGGCGGAGAAATATGGGTGGAGAGCCAACCAGGTGTCGGCAGCACCTTCCTCTTCACCGCCGATTTCGGCCTGGGCTCGGACAAAAAAGCAGAAAGAAAGCTTGCGCTGAATGACTTTATCGGTAAAAAAGTCCTGGTAATCGATGACAACCGGTCAGCCAGGGAAATTCTGGATGAAATGCTCAAAAATCTAAAATTTGAGGTCTCCCTGGCTTCCTCGGGCGCGGATGGTTTGGCTCTCATTGAGCAAGCCGCTAGAAACCAGCCTTTTGAATTAGTCATCGTGGATTGGAAAATGCCCGGGCTTGATGGAGTACAAACCAGTCGACGCATAAAGGAAATGAGCGACCTCCCGGTCCAACCGAAAATCATCCTGGTTACTTCCCATGCCCGGGATGAAGCTTTAAAAGAAGTAAAAAGCGCGCAGTTGGATCAACTTCTCATCAAACCTGTTTCCCACTCCGGCCTTTGGGATGCTATTGCCGATTCTTTCGGACAGATTTCGGATAAAAAGAAACCTAAGACCCAGCAAGACCAGGAAAGGGAATTGTTGCAACCCATCAAGGGCGCACATATTTTATTGGTCGAAGATAATGAAATCAACCAGCAAGTGGCTCAGGAGATCCTTGAACAGGCGGGTTTCAAGATCACCATCGCCGATAACGGCAAGAAGGCCGTTACAGCTGTAACGGACCAAGATTATGATTTACTCCTCATGGACGTCCAGATGCCGGTTATGGATGGATACCAGGCCACCAGGGAAATACGTAAAAATCCAAAATTCAAGAATCTGCCCATCATCGCCATGACCGCCAGCGCCATGATTCAAGACAAGGAAAACGCCCTGGCTTCGGGTATGAACGACCATGTCAGTAAACCGATCGAACCCAAGGAGCTTTTTGCCACCCTAGTGAAATATATCGCTCCGCGGCCGCAAATCTCGGCTGAAATCTCCCCTCCCCCGGCTCTAGAACCTTCAACTAGCCCGATAACATCGGTACCATCAGAAACCGATGACGTAATCGCCTTGGCCGGCCTGGATGTGACTCTGGGTTTGAAGCGCGTGGGCGGAAACAAAAAACTGTATCGAAAACTCCTCGTGAAATTTCACGACGAATACCAGAGAGCCACTACCGAGATAAAGACGGCTTTTGAAAATGGAGATCGGGAACTGGCTCAGCGTTTGGCTCACACGGCCAAAGGGGTGGCTGGTAACATCGGCGCTCAGGATTTGTTTCAAGTCGGGAATGAACTCGAAGCCGCCATCAAGCATGGTCTGAATGAAATAGATAGCCCGTTAAAGGCTTTTGACGACGCTTTGCGTCTTGTTTTGAATTCCCTGGATAGTCTTGCTCCCTCTCCGGGAAAACTCCCGGATGAATCTCCCAGCCAGCCAACCTTTGACCTGGCGGCCCTGCGTTTGTTTCTTGACCGGATTACGCCCGATTTAAAAAAACGAAACGTCAAACAGTTGAAAACAGTGATGGAAGAAGTTTCCGCGCATGTCTGGCCGGAGGAATTTGGGGTGGATATGACCAATCTGACCAAGCTTATTTCCAAGTATAAATATAAAGACGCGGACGAGCTTTTGGCGACCATCCTGAACAAATTAGCTTAGAGTAGAGCGAGGATCTTGAAAAAGGACGCGGCATGGGGATTTGTTCGGAAAATAATAATAACGCCTTGATGTCTAAAAGTATTTGACTGACGCCGAGAAGAACGGAGCATACGAATCCTCAAGCCGATTGTGATTAACCCTTTGCTGCGGTAAAGTTAATTTTGCTGAAAAACTCCTTAGACTAATCATCGCTTCTCGCGCCGCGCCTGAGGCGACATGCAGCCCGAGCGACAAAAACATTGATATGTGAGGTAATAGTTTATGACGGAAAAAAAGATTCTTGAAGATATTATTTTGAACGAAGACGAGCTAGGTTTGGCCGAAAGCCTGATCGACCTCGAATCTCCTTTAACCGTGACCCTGCTCAGCGGCGACGAAGTCGTTCCGGGGGCGATGGTCTATTTTGGTGTAGATTTGCCCCTGGGTGATATCGGCGAGGTCAAAGGCCGAGTTCTGACGGCTATACCGGAAGGAGATCTTTACCTCGTCACTCTGGAAGTTCTGGCTCTGGACAGCCGATATAAAAAACCCATCATCAAGGTTCTCACCGGGGAATCCGCTCCCGCCGAAACCGAAGATTCAGGCGTGCTCTGGGGACTGGGCCTTAAACAGACCAACGGCGCTTTCGCCGCTTTGATCAATACTCCCGCCGGTCTATTAAACGCCGCTCAACTGGAAAAAATTACCGCGATCACCGCCCAAGGGGCCGGGTTAATCAAACTTACCCACGCCCAGCGAGTGGTCTTGCTCCTTAAACCGGAACAGGTGGAGACGGTCGGTCAGGAACTGGCCGCCGTCGGTCTGCGTATCGGAGTTCTGCATCACGGGATCAGGAATATCAGAGCCTGCTGTGGAGCTCTCTGTTCTTTTGCCCAAGGCACTCACGCCATTGAACTAGCCCTCAAACTCGACGAAGCCCTGTATGGCCGTCCCATGAAATTCGATGTCAAGATTGCGGTGTCCGATTGCCTGCGTAACTGCATGGAATCATACTGTGTCGATATTGGTTTAGTGGCTGTCGACGGTAAGTATAACATCTATGTGGGAGGAGTCGCCAGCACTCTCCAACTCAGCGCATTAAAGCTCGTGGATGGAGTAGCTACCCCGGATGTTTTGGGCCTGGTGGAAAAAATCCTGACCTGGTATGACGAGCGGGCGGTCAAGGGAGAACGCCTTTACAAAACCCTGGAACGTATTGGACAACAATCGGCGGAAACGGTAAATACCGATGCCTTCGCCGGCGCTGGGGCGGTTTTCAATAATCTTGGCACACCGTTGACTTCGGCGAGTATAATCCAAACCTTGACCCGCTCCTTGACTCGCGCTCTGGCTGTCCGCCAGATGCGGATTGATTTAGGTTTGATATAGAGGTGATTACAAGACTGTCCTTTTGGCCCAACTCTTTGTCGGGTTCAATTTTGAAGTCCTCAAAATACGTCGGTATTCCTGCGGCTTCAAAATCTCGCCCTCCTCGATCTGTTCCAAAATCTCTAGTTTTGCAACCACTTCTCGAATTAGGAAATCATTAGATCGGTCTGGGCTGGGAGAAATCATGCCGGTTGGAAGCCACAAAGACGCCTTTAAGGCCCATCAACTTATCAAGAAACTTGTTTCCAAGGAGTTCAAGGCGGAATTGGCCCAATTGGCGGCCGACGTTTTGATGGATTTTGTCAAGCACCAGAGGCAAGTTAACTCCGAACGTGTGCCTGAGTCTTTACCTCGTGATGAAACGGATTACGGAACCGAGCCCCCCAGAAAAGCTCTTGAGGCGGTGGAAGGGCTTTGTGGCAAGTGTGATGAAAGGCATGAAAACGGTTGTTTCGTAAATCAGGCCCGCCGAATTTTTATCGCCGCCAAAAACAGAGTGGAATTAGGGCCCACCCTTGATGGTAAAAAAAAACTTA
>JADFXS010000220.1:0-3779 GCA_015233515.1 Deltaproteobacteria bacterium
CCGCCAGCGGCGGACAAGCCTGATAAAGGGTCGGGACAAAAGGGCGGTTTTGTAATTAACTCATAAACCCAATTAATAGAATATCGGAGTCGAACCGCAAACGGTCTCCGAAAAGACTGAGGAGAGAGATGGGCTTATATGTATGGAAATTCGGCGGGACTTCGGTCGGCAATTTGGATTTGATCCAAAAGGTAGCGGCCCGGGTAATCAGCAAAAAAGAGGAAGGTCATGACATGGTCATAGTCCTTTCGGCCATGGCCGGAGAAACGGACCGGTTGCTGAATATGGCCCGGAAAATGGCCACGTTACCCGACCCAAGGGAGGTGGATGTCCTGATCTCCACCGGCGAACAGGTTTCCGTGGCCCTTTTTTGCCTGGCCTGCCAGGCCATGGGGGTGGAAGCCCGCTCCCTGCTTGGATTCCAGGCTAGAATTTTAACGAACCATCTCTACGGCAAGGCCGAGATTAAGGACATCGACACTACTCGTATCCGCCAACATCTTGGTCGCGGCCGAATTGTGGCCGTGGCCGGTTTTCAAGGACAGGACGATCGCGGCAACATCACGACCTTGGGCCGCGGGGGCTCGGATACTACGGCCGTAGCTCTGTCCGCGGCCTTGAAAGCGGACGTCTGTGAGATTTTCACGGACGTGACCGGTGTTTTCACCACCGACCCCAACGTTTGTCCGGAAGCCAGGAAAATGAATCGCATCTCGTACGAGGAGATGTTGGAAATGGCCAGCCTGGGCGCCAAGGTCATGGAAACCAGGTCCGTGGGCATTGCCATGCAATACGGCGTTCCCATACATGTCCGCCATTCCAGGACCGACGAACCTGGAACGATGATATGCGAGGAGGAAAAAACCATGGAAGACAAAATTGTATCCGGCGTGGCCTATAGTAAAAACGAGGCGCGCATCACCATAACCAAAGTTCCCGATCGACCGGGCATCGCCGCGAAAATACTATCCACCGTTTCCAACGCCGGAATCGTGGTGGACATGATCATTCAAAACAGCAGTTCCGGGGCGAATGAACTCACCGATTTTTCCTTTACCGTACCCAAGCCGGATTTTGAACGAACCATGTCCATGATCTCGCAAGTCGCTCAGGAAATCGGCGCCGAGCGCGTGCTGGGCGATGAAAGCATCGCGAAGGTCTCCATCATCGGCGTCGGCATGCGCAGCCATGCCGGCGTGGCTACCAAAATGTTCGCCGCCTTGGCCAAGGAAGGCATTAACATTATTATGATCAGCACCTCGGAGATAAAAATTTCGTGCGTCATCGCGGCCAAGTATACCGAACTGGCGGTTAGAGCCCTACACGAAGCGTTTGAACTGCATAAATGAACCGGATCGAAATATACGATACCACGCTAAGGGACGGCACCCAGGCGGAGGATATAAATTTCACCGCCGAGGACAAACTCCGTATCACCAGGCGCCTGGACAACTTCGGCCTGGATTACATAGAAGGCGGCTGGCCGGGTTCCAATCCCCGGGATATGGCTTTTTTCAAGGAGGTCCGCCGTCTGACCTTGAAAAGGGCCAAGGTGGCCGCCTTCGGCGCAACTCACCATCCCCGGAACTCCCCGGAAAACGATGGCAATCTGAAAGCCCTGCTCAAGGCCCAAACTCCGGTCATCACCATCTTCGGCAAATCCTGGGACATTCACGTCCGTGAGGCTTTAGGCATCACTCTGGAACGAAACCTGGAAATCATCGCCCATTCCTTAGGCTGGCTTCGTCCCAAGGCCGAAAAGCTGTTCTATGACGCCGAACATTTTTTCGACGGCTTTAAGCGCAACAAAGAATATACCCTAGCCACCCTGGAAGCCGCCGTAAAGACCGCGCCCGACGCCGTTGTCCTTTGTGACACCAACGGCGGGACCCTGACGAGCGAGCTCACCGCCATTATTCAAGAAGTAAAAAAACATTTCCCCGGCCTGTCCCTGGGCATCCATGTTCATAACGACGCGGAACTGGCGGTGGCCAATTCCCTCGCCGCGGTAGAAGCCGGAGTCACCCATATCCAGGGCACCATCAACGGCTTGGGGGAACGATGCGGCAACGCTAACCTGTGCTCCATTCTCCCGGCCCTTATCTTGAAGATGAAAAGGGATTGCCTGGTGGAAGGCGCCTTGAACCGTTTGATGAGCCTCAGCCGGTTCGTGTATGAACTGGCCAACAAACAGCCTCTCCCCTTCCAGCCGTATGTCGGCCGCAGCGCCTTTGCCCACAAGGGCGGAATTCATATCCACGCCGTGCTGCGCAATTCGGAAACCTACGAACACATACCGCCGGCGTTGGTAGGCAATATCCAGCGCCTCCTGGTCTCCGACCTGGCCGGAAAGAGCACTATCCTGGAAAAGGCGAAAAATTTCGGTTTGGACATCGAGTCCCATGAACCGGTGGTCCTCCAGATTCTGGAAGAGATCAAAAATTTGGAAAACCAAGGCTTCCAGTTCGAAGGCGCGGAAGGATCTTTTGAACTCCTGATGAATCGGGCCTTGGGAGTTCAAAAGAAGTATTTCGAACTCTTGGGGTTTCGAGTTGACCACAAATTAAAGGAAGATGAACCCCCCATGTCGGAAGCCACCATTATGGTTAAAGTGGGCGGCAAGGTGGAACATACCGCGGCCGTCGGTCAAGGCCCGGTCAACGCTTTGGATAACGCCATCCGTAAGGCTTTGGAAAAATTCTATCCCGAGCTGACGGAAATGAGGCTGATTGACTACAAAGTTAGAGTTTTACCGGCCGGAGTGCGAGGAACGGGCGCCAAGGTCCGAGTATTGATCGAATCCGGCGACAAGGAAGATAAATGGGGGACAGTCGGCGTATCCCACGATATCATTGAAGCCAGTTGGCAAGCCTTGGTGGACAGTATCACTTACAAACTGTTCCGGGATGAAAAGAAAACCGGAAATGGCTCCACGCCCGCGAACCTTAACGGAGATTAAGCGCCGACGAAGGCCTTCCCTGGCCTGACCGGGCGCCGTCCGCTTTGGTTTTCCGCGCGAATACCAGGATACCGGCAATAATGCGCCTCGATCCTAGGCTAAGTTGGGCATTGGCCGTTTTGGCCATGGCCGTATCCCTTAGAGGGTGGGTAGCGGACTGTTTTGCTCCCATGGATGGAGTCTCCCACTCCAAGGCCGCGGAATACCTGGTGGACGTAGTCCGACCGGAATCAGGTCCCAGGCTGGTGGCAGTTTCCGGCCCCCCGACCGGCAAGCAATTGGCCGATTTGGTCGGCTGTAAAACGCTATCCGGCCGGCGATTCTTGTCCGAAACCGATAGGCTGATCGTCTTTTCGGAGGATAGCTACCGGCAGGAACCTTTATCCGGTCCGGCTCGGCTGGCCGGCGGGCAAAAAATCGACCTGAATACCGCTTCGGCCCGGGATTTGGCCATCCTCCCCCGGATCGGCCGTCAAACCGCCGCGCGCATGGTAAATGTCCGCAGCCGTAAAGGAGAATATATTTCGATCCAAGACTTGACTTTGGTCAGCGGACTAGGGGAAAAGTCGGTCAATCGGTTAGCACCTTGGATCACGGTCAGTCCCCACGTCGGACCGTAATTGAAGCTCCCCGCGGCAAGCTAAAGGGAAGGCGCTCGCTTGCTTTTTTTGTCCCGAAGGCTCACCATGGCTTAAGGCCGGTGAACACTATCTCCGTCCCTCGAGGTGGCTATGACCGAACAGACTCAGGCCAACGGAATCACTCCCCGCATCATTATTGCCGTGGATGGCTCACCCTCGTCTTATCATGCCGTCAAGTA
>JADFXS010000220.1:3789-5272 GCA_015233515.1 Deltaproteobacteria bacterium
TCCGAACATGCACTTCGTCCTGTTGCACATCCTGCCGCAGGTTCCGCCCCTGTTCAGAGAAAAAACGGAAACTGACAGCCATATCTTCAAAAAAATGAAAAAACTCGAAGCGACCCACCGGGAGCGGGGTCATGAAGTGCTGGAAAAAGCCAAGCACCACCTGGTTAAACATCACGTAGACCCCAGCCGCATAGAAATACGGATTCGGAAGCGTTACAACGGCGTGATCAAGGATATTATCAATGAAGCCCATATCGGCATGTTCGATGCCCTGGTGGTCGGCCGCCGCGGCATGACTCGCACCCAGGAGCTCTTCATGGGCTCGGTATCCAGCCAACTCATTCAGCACATCACCAACATCCCGTTATGGATCGTGGACGGCCAGGTGTCCCAACCTAAAGTCCTGATCGCCGTGGATGGTTCCCCGGCCGGCCGGCGCGCCGTTGAATATGTGGCTTTCATACTCGGAAAACACCCTGAAGCTGAAGCCTCTTTTCTTCATGTTGTACCCACGCTTCAACCCAATTATCCCGTCTCCGGCGATTATATAGACGGCTCCTGGGCCAGCCCGCCGGAGGACTTGACTTCCATCGAGGCTGATTTCCTGGAAAATGACGACGCCCAGCTTCATGATTTCCTGAAGACCGCCATTGATATACTGTCTCAAGCCGGCTTCACTCGAGAACGGATCAGAATTGAATATCGGGAAATAACCCTGGGCATTGCCCGCACGATCATCAACGCCGCCAAGGAAGGAGGATACGGGACCATCGTTCTGGGCCGTCGCGGTTTGGGTAAATCATCCTTTTTGGGGAGTGTCACCGATCGGGTCATCAGGCGCGTCGAAGACGTCGCGGTCTGGTTGATCAATTAGCCGGCCTAGCCGAAAAATGAATCAGCATTCATTAAAGGCCGTTATTTTTGATCTGGATGGGGGTATTCTGGACAGTATGCCCAGCCACGTGGCCGCCTGGCGGCAAGCCTTCGACGAGATCGGCGTTGAACTAGGGGCCGATTTCTTTTACCGCCACGAAGGCATGCTCGACTGGTCGGTTCTGAAAAAAATCCTCATGGACCAAGGATTCAATCACGGACCAGGTATCTTTGACCGGGCCTCCGCGCGGCAAAGGGAAATTTACTTGGAAAAATACGCCGACCAGGTCTGGGTTTACCCGCAGGTCGATCCCTTGATCTCCGGTTTGCTGGCCAAAGGACTTAAGCTGGCCCTGGTGACCAGCTCTTTCCGTCAAGTCCTGAAACCGGAACTAAGTTCCTGGCTGGATGATCATTTCCAGGTAGTGATCACCCGGGATCAGGTCAAGCGTGGTAAGCCTCACCCCGATCCCTACCTGAAAGCGGTAGCGGATTTGGCTCAGCCGAAGCAACACATGGTGGTAGTGGAAAATGCGCCGGCGGGAATATTAGCTGCACGAACCGCGGGGTTATTCTGCATAGCCTTGGCCACCACCTTGCCGGCCGGCGA
>JADFXS010000221.1:0-4520 GCA_015233515.1 Deltaproteobacteria bacterium
GCCGGTTCGCGAAGCCTTTATGCTCTTGGAAGCCGAAGGCCTGGTCGTCAGAAAGCCGCGCCGCGGAGTTTTTGTGACCATTATTTCTGAAAAGGATGTTGCTGAAGTCTATGGGCTTAAATCGATTCTATACCAACTTGGCGTGGAGATGGCCATTAAAAAGTTTTCTCCTACGGAAATCGATCAGCTCAAGAAATTGACGGAGGAGATGTGGACGTGCGTTAAAAAAGAGCCGCCCGATATCATCGCCTACCAAGAAATCCATCGGGCATTTCATCGTTTGATCCTGGAAGTTGCCGGCAGCACTCGTCTCACTCAGTTCATATCCATTCTTAACCAACAAATCCGCCGCTTCAGTTACAAGTCACTGCAGAATCGCGATCACCTGCATTCGTCAATCCGATATCACGAGAAAATAGTGAAGGCGATCGAAGATAAAAAAGTCGGCTTAGCCAAACGCTTTACGCGAGATCATGTGCTGGCCGGGATGGAAGTCTTATTGACTTATTTAACTGAAGACCAGGAGGATGAAGGTAGCCTTCCGAAAATTATAGGCTCGAAAAGCTGACGTTGGAAATCAGGATTGGGCGTCAACAAAAAATCCCGCCCATCCGGTCATGAGCAAAAATTCATCCGGAATAATTGATTATGCCGGAAAACGTCGGCGGCATGACGCCTTATATATTCGTGTCCATTTTAAAACAATAGACCTAAAACCTGGGTTAAAGGCGTCGTGGTTTAGGGTATGCCTTTGCCTGTGACCTGGATGTCACAAGTAATTTATTAAAAATGACCAAAGGTCGAACCCTGATATGGGGGAATATATCCGCTCAGGAGGAGAGAAGATGGGAGACCAATTACAAATACGTAAATTTTATACCTTTCTCGAAGAAACCTGCATGGATGGCAGCATAAAGATCGAAAAAGCCACCCGCAAAGCGGCGGCGGCGGCGGTTTTCAAAAATCCTTATGCGGGCAAATATCAGGAAGACCTGGCCATGCTTTTTAGTTGGAGTGAGGAACTTGGCGACATATTGATGAAAAAGGCCATTGCCGCGCTGGGCGTTGAACCGGCAAAAATTGAAAGTTATGGCAAGGGCGCCATAGTTGGAGAAAACGGCGAACTGGAGCATTGCGCCGCCATCCTTCATCCAGCCTTAGGCAAACCAATGCGGGGAAATCTGGGTGGCGGCAAAGCTTTGATTCCCTCGGCCAAAAAATTGGGACATCCCGGGGTAACGCTCGATGTGCCGTTGGGCCATAAGGATGCCGCCTTTGTCCGATCTCATTTCGACGCCATGGAAGTCAGGATCCCGGATGCGCCTCGAGGGGATGAACTCGTTTTGATCGGGGTGGCCACCGACTCGGGACGGCCTCAACCTCGTATCGGCGGCTTGAAAGGCCAGGCCCCCAAGGGTGAATATGGAATGCGCTAGATACCCGACCTTCAGGAAGAACATTTCCGGACATAATAATAAGGCCTCGGAAGCAACGGGGAAATAGCAATGATGCAAAAGACGATTACCGTTGATATCACCCTCAATGATCAGGCCATAACTATCGAAATACCTACCGGAATATCGGCATTGACCCTGATACGGGATAATTTGAAGCTGAAGGGGACCAAGGAGGGATGTGGCATCGGAGAATGCGGCGCCTGCACGATTCAGGTGGATGGCAAGGCCGTGGATTCCTGCCTGATGTTCGCTGCCCAACTCGACGGCCGGAATGTACTCACTGTGGAAGGGCTCGAAACTCCGGCCGGCCTGCATCCCATCCAGGAAGCGTTTCTTGAAAATCACGGAGTGCAGTGCGGCTTTTGTACACCAGGGCTGTTGATGAGCACCAACGCGCTTCTCATGAAAAACCCTCATCCTGATCTGCCGGAGATACGCCGGGCGATTGCCGGCAACCTCTGCCGCTGCACGGGTTATCAACAGATCGTGACCTCGATTGAAAAGGTCGGCGAAAAACAGGGTCGACGGAGCTGAGGCATGGCGGATATAAATTACATCAGGCCGAAATCCTTTCAAGAGGCTTTGGATTTTCTGACCGCCAATGGTCGGGAAACCCGGATCCTGGCCGGCGGAACCGATGTCATGGTCGATTTGCGCGCCGGTGAGATCAAGCAAAAATACCTGCTCGATATCAGCCGGCTAAAGGAACTCCGAGGCATTGAACTTAATGACGAGGGATTGAGCATCGGCGCGGCCGTGACTCTATCGGAAATTCATGCCTCACCGATTATTGCTGAATTCGCGCCGACCCTCCGGCAATGCGCCGCCACTTTCGCCAGTCAGCAGATCCGCAATGTCGCGACCATCGGCGGCAATGTCGCCCATTGCTCCCCTTGCGGCGATACCATTCCGCCCCTGGTCGTGCACGAGGCCAGGGCGGTTCTGGCCGGTAAATCAGGTTGCCGGGAAATTCCAGTGGAGTTTATTTCTTCGGGCTCTTATAAATGTTCGCTTCCTTCGGATGAGCTGATCGTTCGTTTTATTCTCAAACCGTGCAAGGCGGAGTACGCCGGCTTTAAAAAGATCGGCCGCCGAAAGGCCCTGGCCATCGCCCGGGTCAATATGGCGGTGCTGGCGCAAAAGGACGTTGACGGGAAAGTGGAATTCATTCGCCTGGCTTTAGGTTCATGTACACCGACTCCCTGGCGCTTGAAAGAGATAGAGGAGTTTTTAGCCGGTCAGGTCCCGACCGAAGCCTTGATCTGGCAAGCCGGCCGGATGCTGGCGGAAAAAACCATTGAAATTACCGGGCGGCGAGCTTCGGTAATTTACAAGGAACCGGCGATTCAAGGGCTTTTCCTGAGAATGCTTTGCCCGTTGGTGCATCATGACCGAGTCTAATAAATTGTTTAAAATCATCGGTAAAAATATCAGGCGCTTCGGGGCCGTGGAAAAAACCACGGGCAAACCGATCTTCAGCGCGGATTTGGAACTGGATTCGCCTCTGGTGCTTCGAGCGGTGCGAAGTTCCAAGGATCACGCGGAAATCGTCAATATCGATGTCGCCCGAGCCCTGGAAATCACCGGCGTGGTCCGGGTCTTTACGGCCAAGGATATCCCCGGGACCAATCTGTTCGGCATCATCAACAAGGACCAGCCCCTGCTGGCGCCTGACAAGGTCCGTTCCCGGGCGGATGCCGTGGCTCTGATCGCCGCGGAAACGGAAACCGCCGTGGAGCAGGCCATAAAAGCCGTGGAAATCACCTACCGGGATCTGCCGGCGGTTTTCGATCCGGAAGAAGCCATGAAGCCGGACGCGCCTCTGATCCATAAAAAAGGCAACATCCTGTATACCCGGCACGTCAAGAAAGGCGATGTCGAGAGCGCGTTTAAAAAATCCGCCAGCGTAATCGAAAAAATTTATCAGACGTCCATGGTGGAACATAACTACCTCGAACCGGATGCGGCCGTAGGCTATGTCGATCCGGACGGCGCCCTGGTGATCATGGCTTCGACCCAGAATCCCCACTATGACCATAAAGAAATTGTCTCCATTCTGGGCGTGGAAGATGAAAAGGTGCGGATCATTCAGGCGGTCACCGGCGGCGGTTTCGGGTCCAAGCTCGATCTCGGGGTGACAGGATTTGTCGGGCTGGCCCTTTATCACCTCAAAAGGCCGGTCCGCTATGTCTACAGCCGGGAAGAGGCCTATCTGGCCACCTCCAAACGCCATCCGCTGACCATCTCCATGAAAACCGGCGTCGATCGGCAGGGGCGGCTTCTGGCCGTGAAAGCCCGCTTGATATGTGACGGCGGGGCTTATGGGTCTTATGGGATCGCGGTGGCTTCCCGGGCGGCGGTTCATGTGCCCGGGCCGTACGCGGTGGAGAACGTCGAGGTGGAAAGCCATTGCATTTATACCAACAAGCCTTTCTGCGGCGCCATGCGGGGTTTTGGGGTGCCGCAGGTGGCCTTTGCCCACGAAAGCCAGATGGAACTGCATGCCCGCGAGCTCGGGTTGGACTCGATGGAAATCAGGCAGGTAAACGCCTATCGGGTGGGCGACGAAACCATCACCGGACAGACCCTGAGCGCGAGCATCGGCATCAGGGAATGCTTGGAAGCCGTGAAACCTTACTATGAAGAGGCCAGGGCGGCCTGGGTCAACGCCGAACAGACCCCATACAAAAAAAGAGGGATCGGCCTCGGCGCCATGTGGTACGGGATCGGGAACACCGGAGCGCAGAATCCTTCCACGGCCAGAATCGAGATGAGCGCGGATGGATCGGTGACCTTGTTTACCGGCTGCGCGGATATCGGCCAGGGGTCGACCACGGTCTTGACCCAGATCGCCGCGGAAGTTTTAGGGTTGAAACCGGAGGATTTCCGGGTGGTGGTCGCCGACACCAAATACACGACCAACGCCGGAGCGACTTCGGCCAGCCGGCAGACTTATATTTCCGGCAATGCCGTCAAGGAGGCCGCGGACAAGCTGGCGGATGTCCTTTTAACCGAGGCGGTGAATATTCTTAAATGCGCCAAGCGGGCCTTGATTTTCGATGC
>JADFXS010000221.1:4581-5269 GCA_015233515.1 Deltaproteobacteria bacterium
GGTCCACGCCAAGGGCGGCCAGTTGACTTGGTCAGGCTGGTTTGACCCGGAAACCGTCCCGCTCGACCCGGAGACCGGTCAAGGTGTGCCTTATGCCACCTATGCCTTTGCCTGCCATCTGGCGCAAATCAGCCTGGATCTGATGACCGGCGAGGTCGAGGTCGAACGGATCGTCGCGGCGCACGATGTGGGCCGGGCCATCAACCCCGGTAATGTCATCGGACAAATCTGCGGCGGCGCGGCCATGGGCATCGGTTATGCCCTGACCGAGGAATTTCATCCTCGCGCCACGGAATCGATGAAAGATTATTATATTCCGACGGCCATGGACATGCCGGAAATAGTGCCGATCATCATCGAATCCCCTGAGCCGTCCGGTCCGTTCGGCGCCAAGGGCGTCGGCGAACCGGCCTTGATTCCTACGGCTCCGGCCATTCTTAACGCCTTGGCCGGCATTCTGGGGGAACGGATCTACACCTTACCCGCCAATCTGGAAAGAGTTCTGGAAACAATTATCAAATCCGGCCATTTTGGGCCTCGGGGAGCTTGAGCCATGTCTAAGGTTATCTTGAAAAATATCGGGACGATTATCAGCGGCGATATCGCCAAGCCGATACTGGAAGGCAACGCCATTTTGGTTGAAGAAAGTTTGATCAAAGATGTGGGGCGCTTCGAGGATATTCAGGTC
>JADFXS010000222.1:0-4084 GCA_015233515.1 Deltaproteobacteria bacterium
CCGATTTACGCAGGAAAAGGTTGTAATGTCATGGATGTAGTAGGAATTTACTTCAGCCCGCGAGCCGGGGGCAACTCTGACTTATTGATGGATGAATTCCTTAAAGGCGCTCTTAGCGTCGGAGCCGGAATCAAAGCCATATATGCCCGCGACCTTGACATCAGCGGTTGCTTGGAATGCGGTGGTTGCGACAAGACCGGGGAGTGTGTCATCGACGATGACATGAGCGATGTATATCCTCTGTTGATTGAAACCAAAAGAGTGGCCGTGGCGTCACCAGTGTTTTTTTACGGACCGCCGGCCCAAGGAAAAGCCTTGATCGACCGCTGCCAGGCCTTATGGAGCCGCACTCGTCTCGATAAAAACCTCAAACGACCGGACGGCTATGGCTTCCTGCTCGGGGTCGGGGCTACCAAAGGTCAAAATCTTTTTGAAGTCATAAACCTTTGCGCCAAATATTTTCTGGAAGCCATCGGCTTGCCCTTGAAGCTGGACAGCTTAACTTACCGGAAAATAGAAGGCCAAGGCGCGATCAAGGACCATCCGACCGCCTTGAGCGAGGCGTTCGAGGCAGGGAAATTGTTTGCCGGCAGTGGGAGTTGAACATACAGACAACGGCTGCCCCCGTAGCTTGCCGCGGGGTTGGCGACCAAAAAATTAATACACTTTCCCTTCTTACCTGTCGAAGATCCTCCGCGGCTCACCGCGAGGGACTTCGCAGGTTGATTCGGTAAATTTTCATAGATTATTTTTTGAATGGATATTATTTTTTTAGGAACGGGCACCGGAGTGCCGTCGGAAAAACGTGGTTCGCCGAGTCTGGTGATCTTGGCCGAAGGATTGACCTTGCTAATCGACAGCGGCCCCGGAGCGCTCCGGCAATTGGCCAGAGCCGGGTTGTCTTATAAGAATCTGGACTTTTTGCTCTATACTCATTTTCATCCCGATCATATCGCCGACCTGGTGGCCTATTTATTTGCCATGCGCTACTGGCCCGGATCCGATCGAACCGAGCCGGCTCTGGTTTATGGGCCGACGGGTCTCCAGGCAATGACGGGACATCTACAGTCCGCATATGGGCATTGGATTCAACCGCCGGAAAACCGAGTGACCATGGCCGAGCTGCCTTCCGGAACAAGGCATGGTTTCCGGTGTGGATCCATACAAGTCGAATCCATGCCCGTGCCTCATACCTCAGCCAGCCTGGGATACAAGTTGACGACCCGGAACGGGCGGACCCTGGTCGTGGCCGGAGATACCGGTTACGGTCCGCAATTGATCGATTTGGCTCGAAAGGCGGACCTTTTGATTATGGAATGTTCGTTTCCGGAAGAAATTTTCGTCGAAGGCCATATGAATTCTTCTCTGGCCGGGAAAGCGGCCGCCGAAGCCGAGGTTAAAACCTTGGCGATGACCCATTTCTACCCGGAAACCGAAGGACACGATCTAGTCGCGGACGTAAAAAAGCAGTTCACCGGAGAGGTGATTCTGGCTGAAGATTTGATGAAAATAAGCTTATAGACCCTGAATTCGATCAATATCCCGGCTTTAGCCGACGTTGAAAAACCGAAATTGCGGGCGGCTTTATTTGCGTCGAGTAATTATATAATCCGCCAAATCCAACAAGTCCTTTTTGTCTTGGCTTTCGGGAAAATCCCGCAAGGCGTCCCGGCCATCGGCCACTTCCTGAGCGGCCCGCTCCACGGCTTGTTCCAAACCATGATACTTATCGATCAGTTGCCGCACCCTGTTGAAGTCATCCGGCGTGCGGTGCTCTTGAGCGATTAATTCAATCAATTCTGTTTTATCTTGCGAGGAGGCCTGACTTAGGGCCCGAATCAGCGGTAAGGTAATTTTGCCTTCATCCAGGTCGTGACCTACGGGTTTACCGAATTCCGAAGAGGTGATCTGGTAGTCAAGGGTGTCATCAATGATCTGGAAGGCCAAGCCGATGTGCCGACCGAATTGACGTAGTCCATGGGTTTGCCAATCCTGGCCGTCGGCCAGGATCGCTCCTAAATAACAGCACGATTCGATCAACATTCCGGTTTTGCGATGAATCACTTGGATATATTCATCTTCGGTTATACCGGCGTCGCGGGATTTCAAAAGCTGCATTACTTCGCCTTCGGTCATGCGAGCCACCGTTTCGGCCATGACATCGGTGAAGACGAGCCGTCCGGTCATGGTGGAGATGGCCAGAGCCTTGGCAAAAAGAAAGTCGCCGACCAGAATGACTCCCGGATTGCCGTAAACCGTATGGGCCGCCGCTTTGCCCCGGCGGATGTTGGCGTTATCGACCACGTCATCGTGCAACAAAGTGGCGGCGTGCAGAAACTCGAAAGCCAGGGAAAATTCCATCTCGCGAATCTCGAGGCCGCCACATAAATGCGTGGCTAGGACAAATAGAGCCGGTCGCAATCTTTTACCGCCGGACAAGAGGATATGCCGACAAACTTCCGCTACAAACGGCACGTCCGTCTTCAGGTGCAATTCAATGCGCTGATTGATTTCCTGAAAAACAGGGGCCAGTCGAGCAACGACGTTAATATTTTCCATTCTCTCACGTTCGCCGAATGTTTTTATTCGAGAGTAACAAGGGATGTTAATTCAGCTGTGGGGTTTGGGTCCAGTAGTTACACAAGACCATCCGATTTGTCCGGTTGAATCTCCCCGACGAGATCATAATCGTGAGCCTGGCTTATTCTGATGGGTTTGATGTCCCCCGGAGCAGCTGTCCCGGAGGTGATGTAAACCTGACCATCGATTTCCGGGGCTTGGCCCCGGGTGCGGCCTATCAACAGCAAATCGGTTTCCGAAGACCGTCCTTCAACGATAACCGGAATTGTTTTTCCGATTAAAGCGCGGTTGGCGGCGCGAGAAATGCGACGTTGGGCGGCCATCAGTTTACGTCGACGGTTTTCCTTGAGCCGTTGAGGAACCTGCTGAGGCAGGGTGGCGGCTTTAGAACCTTCTTCTGGTGAGTATTTAAAAACCCCCAACCGATCAAAACGGACTTCTTGAATAAAACCCATGAGGATGTTGAAATCTTCCTCGGTTTCTCCGGGAAAACCCACCATCATCGTGGTCCGCAGGGCCAGACCGGGCAGCCCTTGTCGGAGCCGGGTGATAAGCTCCACCAGGTCTTGAGAGCCCCGTCGGTTCATTTTTTTCAGTATCCGCGGGCTGGCATGCTGCAGGGGCAGATCCAAATACGGGCATACCTTGGCATGATCGGCCATGACCTTGATCAAGGTATCGTTAATCCCGGCCGGATACGCATACATGACTCGCAACCATTCCAAACCGTCAATTTGAGCTAGTTCGGCCAGGAGTCCGGCCAGGGAGGCTTCAGACAAGTCTTGTCCGTAAGCCGTTGTGTCTTGAGCGACCAGAATAAGCTCCTTGACACCGGATTGGGCCAGGGCCTCGGCTTCGGAGACCAGAACCGCCAATGGCCGGCTACGTCTTGGACCGCGTAATTGAGGTATTAGGCAATATGAACAGGCGTTGGAACAACCTTCGGCAATTTTTAAATAAGCTCGATAAAAAGGCGCGGCTCGAACACGCGGACCGGGACCGTCGGGAGCAAAACCCGGCAAGGGCCACGTATCGGGTTTTTCATCAATTTTTGTTCCGGCCAGTAACCGGGTTATCTGCTCCGGCAGCCGATCCAAGTCGCCGGAGCCCCAAAACAAGTCGACTTCCGGCAAGGATTTGGTCAAATCGACGCCATAGCGTTGGGGCAGGCAACCCAAAACCACTAAAGCCTTGGCTGATCCATCCTTTCTGTATCGGGTCATCTCCAAAATAGTGTCTAAGGCTTCTTCCACGGCGGTTTGTATGAAAGCACAAGTATTGATGGCGATCAGGTCGGCTTCATCAGGCTTGTCCACGATCGTGGCGCCGTTTTGAATCAGAGTTCCCAGCAAGTATTCACTGTCCACCTGGTTTTTGGGACAGCCCAGGCTTATAAGATAGACACGAAAGTTTTTCATGGTTATTCGTCCAAATATGACCAGATTATGTATTGGTCTATGGAATTGGCCACCAGGACAAAGACCAGCATAAAGATCAGAAAGCC
>JADFXS010000222.1:4094-4746 GCA_015233515.1 Deltaproteobacteria bacterium
GGCTGCCTGGTGCGCGGTTGAAGGTTTATAACCCGTTTCATCCTTTGTCGTCAGCCAACTTCGTCCACCACGAAACAAGGCGACGAAGTTGGTCATAACATATAATTCCACGGCGAAAGGCGGAAAACCGCCGAAGCCGAGGATCGGCATTTCGAAAACCTTGAGCCAGCCTACGTACGGCACGCTATATACCCATTTGGATTCAGCCCAGAAGTTCCAGAATTCCCATAATAATCCGCAGATCAGGCCGGAAGTGAGCAGCAGCAAAAACATACGCGGCTCGCCGCGTTCCCAGTCGCGCATTAATGATCGACCGCCTCGCGCGTGCAGGATCGGTTCCAGCAGGAATAAAAAGGCTCCCCAAATCAGGGGGAAGAAATACTGAGGCCAAAACATCGGAGCAAAAAGGAAAAAGAAACCGATCGCAATGAAAATAAAATACCAGCCACTGGACGATGAGCGGGGACGAAGGCGGAGGTTTTTAAAAAGTCCTAGAGATTGGAGTAGTTCCGTAGTTTCGAATATGCCCGGCAGGACCGTGGAATAAGCGATAAAGTATCCGGGCCAGCGCAGCCAAGGGTCCGGAGTGATACCGACATAACGCCAGTTCAGCATGTAAACGTTCACGCTTTCAAAAATCATCCAGAAAAAA
>JADFXS010000222.1:4806-5256 GCA_015233515.1 Deltaproteobacteria bacterium
GATTTGGTAGACCATCTGGTCCACGATAAAAATATAAGACCACCAAGCTAGGGAGTAGAACCAAGTCGTAAAAGGACGTACTCCGGCCAGCATAAGAATTTCCGCCGGAAGCAGAATGGCTAGGCCGATAAAACCGTGATATTTTTTTTCAGTGGATGAAGTCATATTGGTCCGAATAATAATTGACTTGACGATTCAAGTCAAACTGATCCCTTGTATATGGTGAAGCTGGGGATTTCTTTCCTCTTGCATGTATCATGATACTATAGTATGCTAACCACTTAAGTTATGTGCGGTAAAGAATGTTATCATCTTGTTCGATTAACCCTCCCCGAGGTTCTATTCCCGTATTACCGTGATTTTCTCCACGGCGGTGAGCATAGTAATTTGAAAGATCGTTACACTGATAATATGACTTGGTTGAGAGGCAAGATGACTCATACCCGATTT
>JADFXS010000223.1 GCA_015233515.1 Deltaproteobacteria bacterium
CGCGTTGGGTACCTTTCTGGATAAATATCTTGGATATGTTCTTGCACACGATTTTAGGAGCGCTCATGAATCTTTCCTTAATTCAGGAGGTGATTGCCAAACTGGGAATTTTGGCCCAAATCGAGGAGGACAAAATTTTGAAGCCGCAGGAATACCGACGTATTTTGAGGACTTCAAAATTGAGCCCGACAAAGAGTTGGGCCAAAAGGGCGGTTTTGCAATTACCTCTCAAGTTTAAAAATTTTCTATTCCCCGTTTATAAGGGCAAAGCAGCTTTTCCAGGCCGATTATCAATAGGGAACTCAGCCAGGCGACTATGGCAATTATGACCATGCCCCCGATCACCAAAGCCGAGTCCGACATTTTCTGCCCTTGGACGATTATGAAGCCTAAACCCGAACGGGCGCTGACCAATTCCGCCGCCAAAACGCAAGTCCAGGCGCTGTTGAGCGATATCTGCAGGCCGGCGAAGATCGCCGGGAAAGAGGCCGGGAAGCTGACCTGGACAATTTCGTCCATCCTTTTTCCACCTAATACCTTGACCACGTCATATAATTCCGGCTCGATCAGCCGGATGCCGGTATAAGCGTTGAGCAGGCACGGCACGAACGTCCCGATGACAATAATGAATATCTTGGACGATTCTCCAACACCGAACCAGAGGATGGCAATAGAGACCCAAGAGATAGGCGGCATAGGCTTGAAAATGTCGAAAACCGGCTTGACGATCGCGTCCACATACGGGTTGAGGGCCATGAACAGCCCCAGGGGAATGGCTATGACCGAAGCCAGGACGAAACCGAAAAAAATGCGGGTCATACTGGCCCAGAGGTGGCCCCAGATGGTCAAACCGGCCAGGGTGTCCGTCAGGAGGCGCTGGAAACGTTCCACCACTTCCATGGGTGAAGCCAGGGCCCCCATGAACAGGCCCGATTTGGCCACATAGTGCCAGACCAATAGAAAGAGCAGCGAAGAAAACACATAAAGAAGATACTCATTGGTCACGATCCGCTGGATAGTCCAAGGCTTTTTTTCCTTGACGGATTTCTGGATTTCGTTGGCGATGGAACGGTCTTGCGGGGCTTTGCCCTTGATGGTGTCAGCTGAACTTTCCAAAGTAACCTACCTCCTGATTCCGGCTAAAAGACGGCGTTCCACGCGATCGATGGCGTAACCGATCACCGCGCCCACAAAGCCGACCGCGACCATACCGAGCACCACCATCTCCGGTAACCCCAAACTACGACCCATGGTTATTAAAAAGCCTAATCCCTGGTCCGAGGCTAAAAGTTCGGCGCCGACCAGGTTCACCCAGCAGCAAGCCAAGGCGATTTGCAGCGCGCCGAAAACCATGGGCATGGCGGACGGAATACATAACTGTTTGAATATTTGCCAATTAGTGGCGCCATACGTGCGAGCCATCTGAATCAACGTCGGATTGGTCATGCGCACGCCCACAAAGGCGTTGATAACGCACGGCACTACCCCGCCCAGCCAGATGATGAAGACCTTGCCCTCCAAACCGATGCCGAACCAGAACACGGTCAAGGGTATCCAGGCAATGGGGGGAATCGGGCGGATCAACTCGAAAATAGGGCGAGCCAGCCCCCGGACCACGGTAAACCAACCCATGAACAACCCTAAAGGCAAACCGATAGCCAGACTCAGGATATACCCGATAAAAGCTTCCTGGGCGCTGACCCAGGCGTGAACCCCGATCACGGCCCCATCCGGGTTGGGATCCGTCAATTTAACGATAAAAAGTTTGATCACGGTGGAAGGCGCGGCCAACATCGTATCCGGAACAATACCTAAATCCACGATCAATTCCCAGACAATGAAAAAAGCCGAGACGCTAAGAATAGGCAGCACTATCAAGCCTAGCGGCTTTTTAACTTTTATTTCCTCATAGGCCATTATTTATCTCCATTGGTCCATCTGGAGCAGTCGCCGGCGCTCTCATCAGTTTCACGAGAAAGAGGTTAAATCCCGAGATTGCAGCCTTCCGATCTGTTCACCCGACTCGGATTATTAAGTCGGGTGAAAGACCGGAAGAGTTGAAATTAACTATTTATCGGTGGGGATGGGAGTCTTGACCAATTTCAGGAATTTATCGGTTACATACCCGCTCTTGTTGACCTTCTCCAATTCTTCCGGCTTGAAACGACCTTGCGTCGTGAAAAATTCGGCGATCAAACGCTGCCATTTGGCCGCGGTGCTCTCGCCTTTAGAGGAATCAAAAAGTTTTAATTGTTCTTCCAGGGTCCAGGTGGGGTGAGTGTCGATATCCTTTTTACACATTTCCTCGGTCATTTCCTGGCCGCCCCAATCCTTCATGAATTTTTGATAAAGTTTGACCACGTCGGGGCTGCTGCCTTTGGCTTTGACATAATTTACACCGCGTAAATAAATGCGTATAAACTTGGCGACCAATTCCGGGTTTTTATCGCAAAATTCCTTATCGCCCACCAAAGTGATCGGCAGATAGGCCTTGACCATCTGCAGGTCGGAGATCTTTTTCCAACCTTTCTGTTCCGCCGTATAGCAATAAGGCGCCCAAATGACCGCCACATCGCCCACACCCTTTTCAAAAGCGGCCACGATGGAGGCTTGGTCCATCTGTTTCACCACCACGTCGGCATCCTTTAATCCTAAAGCCTTCAGCCAGGTGCTCATGGAATAATGCACAGAGGAGACGGTCGTGACCAGGATGGTTTTGCCTTTTACAGTTTCAGGCGACCCGTAAATGTCCGGATACTCTTTGTTGAAACCTTTTGCCTTCAAAATGGGGCTGTCCGGCCGCACGTAAACATTGTTGGTAACGGATTCATCATCGCCCAAGCCGATCATATAAGCATTGTGACGAAGAGCGCCCACGACCTGAGGAACGCCACCGGTGCTGCCAAGAACCCATTGCTTGGCCGGCAAGGCTTCCATTTGGGCTTTACCCGATTCAAAGAAAATCAGTTCCAGGTCCAAGCCTTCTTCCTTGTCCCAACCTTTTTGTTTGGCCAGCCAAGGCATGAAAGTTTCGAATTCCGGCATCCAACAGGTTTTAAGTTTGACTGCATCCGCAGCCTGAGCCGGAACCAAGGAAAAAACAAAAATTCCGGCCAGAATCAGGACCCCTAGTAAAACTAACTTTTTCATTTTGAGCTCCTTTTTGAAACGTACTGGTTAAAGTGGTTAAAAGTTTTCCTCAAAATTCGTGCCCATGCCTGGAGATTCGGCCATTACTTACGAGTGTGGTCTCACCTCCTTTGACTCTGGATTTTTCTCAACATTCCGGGCGGCAGGGTTCTTACCACCAGCGGATCAGTTCAGTGACCTTCTTACGGATTTCGACGAATTTAGGATCGATCAGACTGCGGGGACGTGGTAAATCCACGATAACCTCGGCCTTGATGGTTGTAGGTTTATTGCTTAAAACCAGAATACGCTCCGAAACATACACCGCTTCCTCAATGTTATGGGTCACAAAAAGAACGGTCGCCTTCAAGGTCTGCCACAGCTTGACCAGTTCATCCTCCAGGTAATAGCGGAGTTTGACATCCAGCTGACCGTAAGGTTCGTCCATCATCAAAAGATCCGGTTCCACGGAAAAGGCCCTGGCCACCGCGATGCGCTGCATCATGCTGGCGGAAACCTGGTTGGGGAAAAGGCTGGCCGTGTCGGCCAGCCCGACCAAGTTCAAGATTTCATCCAATTTCTTGTCGATTCTGTCTTTTGGAAAATGCTTGATCTCCATGCCGTAAGCCACGTTGTCCCGTACGGTCCGCCAAGGAAGACAAGTCGGCTCCTGGAAAACAAAAGCCAAATTGTGTTTCTTGGGATCGGCCACTTCCCCGTCCACGTAAATGTCGCCGTCCGAAGTAGGTATCAATTTGGAGAGGCAGTTGAGAAAAGTGGTCTTGCCGCAGCCGGTGGGGCCGACAATGGCCAGGAACTCTCCCTCGGCCACGGTGAAATTGATGTTATCCAAAACTAAAAGTTCACCAAAACGCTTAGTTAATTCCCTGACTTCAATCTTGTTGCGTCGGCCTTGATAGTCGCCCACTTTATGACTCCATTTCCAAAAATTAATTATTACGTTCGTTTGCCGCAACGCTATTGATGGAAAGCCGCGGGAGCGGATTTGTCGTATCGCCGACGGCTGAACCTGTCCGCGGCAAACCGCGAAGAATCCTCGACATATAATGAACGAAATCTTTTTGTTATCAGCTCGCCAACCCGGTGCACGCTTCGTGGTCGGCGCTCGCTTGCATGTTCAAATTTTATTTGGCGATAACCGCCTCCAGAGTGGTTATCTGGTTGATAAATTTATGGTCTGGGTCGCCAAGATATGGATAACCGATTGATATGTTCAGATTTATGAGCCAAAATCAGATGTTTTCCTCCTGAAATTGGTCAAGGTCTTGAAAGAATTTATTCGAGCGATAGTCTCTGGTTTTCCGATTTGCATGATTTTTGTTGGAGTTTTTCTCCTCTCTGTCTGCTCTGTTCGGTTGAGACCCTTTGCCACGTCGATGAAGGCTGATGTTTGGTGCAAGATATATCAGATTTCAGAAGCTGTCAACATTTTTTCTACCCCACCAACCGCAAAACCAAAAGCTTCTAATGGAAGTCGGCGAAGACTGATGTTTAGTGTAAGATATATCAGAATTCAAGCGCCGAAAGCTTCTTCCTTCCCGGTTACCGCAAGGAACCGCACCTGACATCAAGGAAATTTTCGATATTCTACTCCCCATGCCGGGGCCACGGGAGTTCTTCTTTAATCTATACAAACGATACGATAAAGATACCACAGCACAGCTGTCAGCACAATAATCACTAATTGATCGTATCTCTCCACTTTCTGGTAACGATCAGATCTCCTTGAGAAAAATTCCCTCCAGGCGGCCGAAGCACGGCCGTCCGCTAAGGCAACCGCCCACAAAGAGGATATGTTCTAATAAGCCCGCGCAAGTTTTGTCCATGACACAGGTGTATCTCGTTAGGCAGGCTTGGCTTCTCATCTCACAGCGCCATCATTTGCGTCATAAATTCGGGCAGCGTTCAATCTCCGAACGCTACCCGAATTAAATCAACAGTTTATGCCCGTCTTCTTTTTGAAAAGATTGACGCAATTGATGCCCATCTCCAGTTTTTTAGCGATGTTGAACTTGGCGGCCATGCCGTCCACGGTACCGGGTCCCTCGGAAATTCTAAAAATATTGAGGTCTTCCCTGACTTCAT